>CADBLC010000030.1 GCA_902795385.1 Fibrobacter succinogenes
CACCTTGAGGCTCGCCGAGAACCTGGACGGCGTCGACCGGGACTTTGTCATGTGTGTCCAGCGGGGGATACTCCATCCCACCGCCGAGGACCGCGAGACCGTGGAGCTAGCTTTAAAGAGTTTATTAAAGAAAAGGAATAAGAGGTAATCATGAAAAAAGCAGCCGTCGCCCTTCCGCTGCTGATGGCTTCGCTCGCTTTTGCATCCAAGGCGGGGGAGAACTTTTGGCAATCCATGGCGACTGCGGCCGCTAACGCGGCTATCGAACAGTGGATAAAGATGATTCCGCTTTTCATGCTGGCGTTCGGTATCGCCGTCTTTTTCTCGCTGATCCGCAGGTCTCCCGAGAAGGCCGTTATCGGATGCGGCGGGTTTACCTGTTCCCAGGATTGAGGAAATTGGTTGCGGAATACGTGTGACCGTGTGGAAAGCTGTTGACAGGGATACAGAAAAGGATACAGAAAAAGATACAGAAAATATTACAGAAAATCAAAGGAAGATTCTTTCCGCTATAGAGCAAAACCCCTCTGCGTCGCAGGAGGGAATTGCACAGGTTGTTGGGATTAACCGCGCCAATGTCGCTAAAAACTTGAAAAAAATTGTTGAAATGGGGCTTGTCAAACGTATTGGTCCCGACAGGGGCGGTCACTGGGAAGTCGTCAAGAAATAGTTTTTATAATCTAGGCAGTTTCAAGTCGCTAATGCAACAATTGCCATTCTTGCGATTGAGTTGGGCCTCCAGCCACTTGCAATAGAGTATCTTGTCTCCAGCTTCCCGCGTTAGGCCAATAGCCACTTGCGGCTATGCCGCCTAGTGGCTATGGTCCCCTTTAGGGGAGATCGAAGCCCGTAGGGCCGGGAGGGCCGCCCGTGTATTGCGCTCGGCCCTCTAGGTGGAAAAATTGCGGCTAGATTCCGGGTCAAGCCCGGAATGACGTAGGAGGGGTGGCCGCAATTTTATGCCACGAGAGCCCGCCCCCGCGCAGCAGGGAACGCCCGTAAGGCACCCTGTGGGCAGCATCATGGTCGCTCGAAATACATGCGCCTGTTCCTGAGCCGTATTTGCCAGAAAGTCTCTTGCGATGACTGCCTCTACCGCAAGAAGCCTCGAATTGCCGACATCACTCAGGGCGACTATTGGCGAGTCTCCAAGTATCACCCCGAAATGAACGACAACAAGGGAACATCGGTGGTTCTCTTGAATACTACTCCAGGTGGTATGCTATTTGAATCCGTCGCCGATAAAGTCGTTCAATGCGATTCTAGGATCGAAAACGCCATCGCCGGCAACCCCTGCATCGTCCGTTCCAGCAAACCGCACCCCAAGCGCGCCGAATTCTTCGCCAACCTGGACAAATATTCCCTCGACCAGCTGATAAAGATGTATTGCCCCTTCCCGTCACCTTTGAAGCGGATGTATATCCGCGTGCGGGGAATGCTCGGGCGGATCAAGCGGGAAATTGTGGGGTAGGAACAGCCGTTTTAGGCTAAAAAGACACTAAAGAGGGGCTGACGCCCCTCTTTTGGGGTAATTCGGCTTCGCTTCCGCTCTATTTTTTTGCCTGCGTTGGACCTATCCACAGATAATCAGGGAACTCGAATCGTTCGTTCTTTCCGTCAGAGGTCGTTTCTATGCAAAAAGAAAGCTTTCCGGCTTTTGTAAATGAAAACAGGTTGAACACAAAAGGTAACATGAATAGATTGTGCTCGCCATTGCTGGAGCATTCAAAAGATGATAACTTTTTTTCTGGTTCCTGATCCCGTTTGATAATCAGGTTCCCTTTTATGGAAGTTTCACCTTCGGTTTGTATTTTTGCGACAACGCAGAACTTGGGGAACAGTATAGGCCATGTTGCATCTAAAGCTACATATAATTTTTGCTGGTAAACTCCGCACAAAGAAAGTTTGTTGCCGATTTCGTTTCTGACATCATCGCAAAAAATCAAGTCTATAACCTTCATAGTATTCTTTCGCTTGTTATAATGATGGAACTTCGCTATATTCGACAGAATAAGCCTGTTTTTCGTTTTGAATGGTCGCTGTGTTGTTAAATTCCATTTTGGGAGATTCGTTGTTTCTGATTTCTATTTTGCAGGATATGTAGTTGGTCCCAAAAGCAAAATATCTTTCAATGTTTTTCCCGGAACCTTCGATTCCTTTGAAAAAATGTTGCATTTCATTTTTCAGGGCTATATGATGGCTTTTTACATCATCAAAATTCTTTTCGGCGACTTTCAGAACCCAGGGGAAAGTCCGTAAGATTCGCAGAAAGCTCAATGCGGCGGCAGACGGCAAATTCCTGTCATTATGCCATTTTGAAAGTGTCCTTGCCGGAATGTCAAAGGACCGTTCTATGTGGCTCAGTGAAATGTTCATTTTTTGTAGGTCAGACAACATCGTATCGATGGATTTTTTTATCGCTGTCGTGTAGTCGGGATTTTCGGTACTTAAAAATGAATCTACAGATTGACTTTCATCCAGGTCGACATCTTCGTCACAGTCGTTACAATGGATAACTTTGTTTTTGTATTCCAGAGTATCGCTAAAAGGAATCGGAAAAAATCTGCTGGTTGTTTTTACCACGGTATTTTCTGAACCGCAGCATTCGCAAACATGATTTTCTTTCATTTCTAGTTTCCTTTATTTACAATCTTTTTTAGATTTTCTATAAGTTTCGGATCGAAGCAGTCGCCCAGCTGCGTTACGGACTCTTTTTGAGGTTCGTGGAAGGATTTAAGGTTCCATCTGTTGGGTGGTATGGGCGCAAGAAAAAATGCAAGATAGCCATCATCATTTGAGTATTCTTCGTCATTTGAGTAGTCAAAATAATACGCATCGACAAAAACTTGAATTGGAGAACCTTTATCGTCTTTGAAACCGTTTTTTTCTAGTTCTCTGCTGTTGACAAAATTCTTTATAGCCACATCCTTGGTGTAAATTGCATCTAGAACCTGTTTTTTCGAACGAAGGTTAAAAAGCCGTTGGGCGTCGTCAAGAACACGGTGCGGAATGGTTACCCTTCGTTCGTCAGAGCATGCGTTGATAAAGTCGTTAAGGTCGTAAAATGGTGTGTTGGACATGGTTTTTATGCAAAAAATATAAATTTATTGTTTGAAAGACTAGCTTTAAAGCGAAATGTTAATGAAAATTTACAAACGCCGTGTTTGGGCATTTGCCCTTTAATAAAGTTTAGAATTTCATCATGTGTTGGCTTTTTTTCGAGGTTGTGCGTGGCTAAATCGATTTTAGCGTCAAGTTTTTTCAAAATTGTGGTGTAGTCTGGTTTCATGACTGTAAAAATAATATTTATTGATTGTCAAAAGATGACATTTTGAAAAGAAGTTGATTTTGCAAACAAGTGTTGACATATAGATAAACATATTGCTGTCTGTGAATTGCGTTAGGCCAATAGCCACTTGCAGCTCTGCTGCTTAGTGGCTATGGTCCCCTTTAGGGGAGATCGAAGCCCGTAGGGCCGGGAGGGCCGCTCGTATCCTGCGCTCGGCCCTCTAGGCGGGGGAACCGTGGGGTGACGCCACGGTTCCGTGCCGCGAGAGCCCGCCCCTGCGCAGCAGGGAACGCCCGTAAAAAATCCCAAAAATCCCCTTTGAATCCTTTCCTTATAGGCTACATTTGCTGTGCCTAGGCCGGGTGTTCTTGTGCGTATCACCCCGGCCATGCTCCAGGGGATGTTCCTGGATTTCGCGCGCGCTCTCTGCGTGGAAGAATTCGAGTCTGTCAAGAACTGTCCTTCTTACGAGGGGCGTCCCGAAGATGTGTACGAGGGGTATCGTTGCTGGTTCGACGCCCTGTCCGACTGGACCCAAAACATAGAGGCCGGCAACCTGTTGCGCGTGCTGAAGTTCGTCGGCGCTTACGACGGGCGCAAGATAGACAGGGGTCGTCTCCTGACTGCACTGAGGACTCTCTGCTATGTCGCCCGTTTCGCTGACAGTCTGGAGGGGGATGTTTTCCATTTGTCGCCTGGAACGGTTCGTAAGGGCCGCCGGGTGAATTTTGCGTTAGGGATTGATGCCCGGATGGCCGGGTAAAACAGGAAATGTGGGGTAGGAAAGGGTGATTTTAGGCTGAAAAAGAGGGAAAGAGGGGCTGCGCCCCTCTTTGGTGTTTTTAGGGGAAAATCGCCGTATTTGGGGCGATTTCTTTTTTTTCTTGGAGGAAGGTTCGTTTTTGCAACGCTGTCGGGTACCCTATAAAAGGGGGCCTGGGGAACTATTAAGCGCGTAGACGGAGAAAGTGTCAAAAAATTCGTGAAAAATCGGACTAAAAAGAGGGTAGGTCGTCACTTGTACTTGGTTCGTGCAAGGAAGAATTTGGAAAAATGAACATGAAAAAAAGGATAAATAATTAGAAACCCTATGGAAGGAGGTGGGGTATGTAGGGTGTAAAGTATAGAGTGAGGGGGGAGAAAACTAGGGAGAAAGCTAGGGAGAAAACTAGGGAGAATTTTTCGTAAAAAACGAAAGTCGGACTAAAAAGAGATTGGGAATTTGTACAAGGAGGTGAAGATGAGAATGCAACATGTAAATGCCCGACGATGTTGTCGGCATAAAAAAGGAGCCAATATGGCAACCAACCCACCGTCAGGTGATAATCATAGGAACGGGGCGGTCCGCTCCCGTTCCCAGACGTTCAACCCTAGAATACAACAGTTTGTAAAGCGCAATGCCGAAACGGGCCGCTTTATGGACGTCAAGCTAAATGGCACGCCATTTAAGGGGGTGAGAAAGGAAAAGTAGATAATCTAGACGATGATTATCCCTAAATCCGTGGGTGACGGCTCCGCCGCTACCCTCGGAGGGGGATGTTTTGCCTTTGAGGGGTTTACGTGCTTGTTTGGAATTCCATGTTTATCCCAAAAGGATGTATATTGAATTATGGACTTCCGGTTGCTTTGAGGATTTGTTATGAACTATGACTTTAGCGTTTTAAATGGTGTTGAATTTCAACAAATGGTCAATAAACTCCTAGCTAAGGAAGCAAGAGTTGTTGAACAATATGCAGAAGGTCGCGACAATGGTGATGACGGCCTGGTGCGCGATATCCCTAATGACGCCCATATCCAAGCGAAGCACTACCTGAAGTCTGGTTTTAACAGTTTAAAAAACAAGATTGAGAAAGAAGAACTCCCTAAAATTCAAAAGAGGAATATATCCTGCTATGTTTTGGCGACATCGTTGAACCTCTCTCAAGGCCAGGCAGAAATATTGAGAAAGTTGATAAATACTGCTGTTCAGGATGTCGTTGTATTGGGCTCGGTTTCAATAAGTGCCTTACTTGACAATGACCCTGCAACTTTGAAATCCACCGTGAAGTTGTGGGCGACAAATGTAGAAATTGTCCGGGCGGTACTAAAGCCAGCCAATATGAATTGCTTTTATGAGCTCCTGAGTCGATGGGAGGACTTAAACAAAGTATTTGTTGAAACACCAGATGTGAAACATGTTGTTGATTCGCTTGAAAAGAATCATGTGGCCGTAATTGCTGGTGAACCGGGTGTGGGTAAGACGACCTTGGCTGAATATATCTGTCTTCTTTATTATAAAGAAGGGTTTGATATTCATTTCTTTGAGGACGAATTTTCGCACGATGATTACAATTTGAATGATACTGAAAAGAAGATTGTTTTCTATTTTGATGATTTTCTTGGTAGAACCTATTACAACTGTTTCTCTGGGAAAAAGGACAGTTCTATTGTCAATTTCTTAAAACGGATTTCAAAAGAAAAGAATAAACGATTTATTCTTACGTCTAGAACGAATATCATTCAAAAAGCGAGTGTCCATAGCCAAAGTTATCGAGAATATCGTCTTGCGAAACGGGCATATATCATTAATGTGGGGGAGTACTCCGATTCCGTAAAAGCTAAAATTTTGTACAATCATTTGCAAAATTCAAATGTGGACGCTTGTGAAATTGAAAATATTGTAAAAAATAAAGCTTATAAGACTATTATTGAACATAGAAATTTTAACCCGCGATTAATCCATTTTATTACAAAACAGGAAAATTTTGAGGATTCTCAACAAGAAAATTATTTAGAGTTCATTAATAAAACGTTGGATAACCCTAAAGAAATTTGGGAAAATTGCTTCACAATGCATTTAGACTCTTCTCAACGTCTTTTGGTCCAGTTGGTTGTTGCTAATGGAGGGAAAATTCAAGAGAGTACGCTTAAAGATGCTTATAGTAGAGCGCTAGTTATAATGGATATAAAAAAGCCGGAGCAAGAGCGTAATGATTTTGAATATGTTTTAGGTGGATGTCTTCGATCAATTTTGAGAAAGGATTTTGAAGTATCGCGTGGTTCTAAGGAAACTATTGTTTCCTCGTTTAACCCGTCTGTTTCTGATTATGTGCTTCCCACTATTTTAGAAAAAGATATAATCATAAAATTATGCGGAGCTCTTGGCTCAGTGGAATCTATAAATGTTATTGAATCAAATAAAGAAAGTTTTTCTAATGTCCAGTTATTGTATAGAGAGCTTTTGGATGGTTGCCCTAAAAATAAATGGACTGGCGCAAAGATTCATTTAATTAGACTTTTAGGTTTTGAATGCGGACTTGTACCTAACTTGATAGAATCAATTCAAGAAAGTGACGATATGCTTATTGAGAACAACAAATTTGATTTTTTCTGTATTGTTTTGGATAATTTGTGTAAATATGATTTTTCAGATTTCATTACATGTTTTGGCTATTGTTTTTGTGATGATTATCATGATTTTGCTTCTATTTGGGAGGACTATAAATCTTGTCCCTTCGCTAGGGATTTTGTTGTTGAATTTTTGCAGGATTGTATTTATGAATCGTTGGAAGACGATTTTGAAAATATATTGGTAAATGAGAGTGATGCCTTTATATGCATATCGATTGAGGATATTAAGGAAGAGTTGGAAAATTTTTTGGAGGAATTACGGGATAATTATCCTTTTTTGAAAGAATCAGAAATAAATATTCTTCGACGAAATGTTAATTTTAAGCATGTTCTTAAGGGAAATCTGGAGTTTATCAAGGCTGCAAAAATTAGTGGTTCTGAGCAAAATAACGAAAAGGAACGGAAGAATATCGATGCTTTATTCGATGGCTTGATGTAGATGAAATGAAACTGCTACGATGTAGGTATGTAACTCTTCAGGGACGTAGCCTCTCCCTTATTCCGTGTTAGGGGATTGAAACCCGTAAAGCTGGGATGGACGCTGGTTACCGGCGCTTGGTCCTCTAGGTGGGGGAAAAGGGGCTCACGGCCCCTTTTTCGTGCCGCGATAGCCCGCCCCTACGCAGCGGGGGAACGCCCTGTCGAGTTGTCAAGTATTCCTTGACAACTGAGTATAGGTCAATTCCTCTTCTTTTTTTTGAATCTTGCAAACAGTTGTTGCTGTGCATGCAAACTATAGTTGCTTTCTTCAATGCAGGGCATTTTTTTATTGACTTGCTCATTCTGTTTGTGTATATTTGGTAGTGAACAAGTGTGTAGTCTGCAAGCAAGGCGCATTACCTGAAGGGCAATCCGCGAAACGCATGTTGCAGGCTTGGTCTGAAAAATGTATATTAGGAGTAGACTATGGCCCTACCAATTAGCAATATCCCGATACTGACCGGGAAGGCTGCCGAATCTTTCGTGAAGAGCGCGAAAGAGGCTGAAGGCCGTCGCGGTTCCATCGACTTCTCCCGGCAATACGCCGAGTGGAGTGGTTTCGATATGCGCAATGCCGCACGGATTGCTAAGCTGAGGGCCGAAGGCAAATGGCCTTTCTAGAGTCTCGCTGTATTCGCACGGCTCTCTCTCCGTCTGTCCTTGACTGCTGCAACTCCTTTTCCTGCGGGAACGAGGACCTGGACGCTTTTTTCGTGAACGATGCGGTCAGATACGGTCAGCAGCTGATGGGGAAGACCTACGCGTTTGTCGATACGCTATCCCTGAAGGATATCGTTTGCGCGTTCACGGTCTCGAACGCTAGCATTTTTACCAATCATCTGCCCAATGCTCGCAAGAAGTCCATTGGCCGGAACCTCCCGTGGGAGAAGCGAGACCTTATTTACCCTGCCGTGCTGATTGGCCGGCTTGGGGTCAATTCAGCTTACAAGAAACGCCATGTGGGGAGCGAGTTGCTTGACTACATCAAGCAGTGGTTCATCGATCCGGACAACAAGACAGGTTGCCGTTACCTTATTGTCGATGCGTACAACCAGCCGGTGCCGCTTTCATTTTACGAGGCGAACGGTTTCAGGTATATGTTTTCTTCGGAGCGGCAGGAGTGCGAGTACCGTAACATCGACTCCACGACTAAGCTGCATACCCGTATGATGTATTTTGACCTGATGCTTCTGTCGAAGGACATTGTGTAAATGGAGTGCTGAAAATGGTATATCCGTCTGAATTTGACCTGATGAGAGATTTTCAGAAAGAGAAAAATCGGTTCCTGTTCCATTATACGACGTATTCGTCGGCTTTGGGAATTCTACTTAGCCGTCAAATGCGGATGGGGTTCCTTGTCAACATGAACGATCCGCTTGAATTTGTAAGCCACCGTGATGATGGGATTGTTACTCATGGCGGAACCAATGAAGAAGTTTTTTCAAAACTCAACCAGTTTACAAATGCGGTGATAGAAAAAGAAAGGTCTGTTCGCTTGGCTTCTTTTTCTGTTGATATGCCCGATAACGACCAATCAAATACATGCCAGGAGAATTTTTATAACAATTTGAACTTTGGCTGGGGCAGGTCAAGAATGTGGGCGCAGTATGCAGACAATCACAAGGGTGTTTGCTTGATATTTGATAGGGAATGTATAGAAAAGGAATTCAAGGATGCCTTTGAGTCAAAATCTTGTGAATGTTTTTGCAAAAAAGTTATCTATACAAATGACCTTGAACCTATAAGAGACGCTTTAAGTCACCCTTGTGACTCTTTTTTGACTGCGGATAAAATTGATTTCCTGTTCCAAAAATGCCAAGATTTTAGGGATGAACAGGAGTACAGGTTGCTCCTTATAAATAAAAAGTTGAAGGACCCAAACGAAACCGTATCGTTCTCTATTGAGAATTCTGTTTGCGGTGTTATAACTGGAGTGAAATTCCCTAAAGAAAACAAGTCTTCTTTGGAGGCCGCTATAAAGAGCTGTAATCCTCAAATTAGACGGTTTTATGTAAGGTGGGATTATGGGATGCCAAATATTTCGGAGCCTGCGCGTTGGTTAGCGATGGTAAAAGACCTGCTGGATGAATGACGGATTTGTCATTCCGCGTTAGGCCAATAGCCACTTGCAGCTATGCTGCTTAGTGGCTATGGTCCCCTTTAGGGGAGATCGAAGCCCGAAGGGCCGGGAGGGCCGCTGGTGTCCCGCGCTCGGCCCTCTAGGCGGGGAAGCCGTGGGGTGACGCCACGGCTTCGTGCCGCGAGAGCGCCACGGCTTCGTGCCGCGAGAGCCCGCCCCTGCGCAGCAGGGAACGCCATTTATATGTTTTTGACTCCTTTTTCTGCCCGAAAATGAAAACCCGGCTTGTTTTTAACGACTACATAATCTATATTCAAATTATGGCCGACAAGTACAAAATACCTTACGTGAACATGTGCATCCGTCTTTTTGCGCGGCGTTTCCAATTGACGCTTCAGGGGGCGGCAGATTACCTGTGCAAGTTTAAGGGAATTCGGTTTCTGGATGACTGCTATCCTTCGGAACATCTTCTGCCTGTGGAAGATGCCTTGGACGACCTTGTCGCCGTCTGCAAGAGTAACGGTGGGGCCATTGGATGATCCTGTACCATGGGACTAATTGCGACTTTTCCCAAATTAATCTGGGGTAGGGCCCATTGCAGATGACGGAGTTGCCTATTTGTTGAATTTGTACGAAGAAGGCTTGCGAACCTTAGAAGAGTTGGCTAAGGAACTTGAATACAAAGATTTGAATAACCAGTTCTGCTTTTTGACGGATCGGGCAATTTCACTTTTGCATCGGGTAAAATAATGACGGCAGCGCAAAGCGAATCTCTCGTATCAAAAATTGTCGAGAAAAACGTTCAGCTTTTGATGAACGAGTTCTCCTTGGATTTGGAGTCCGCTTTCGCCTTCATATACAAGACGAAGGTGTTCGAGTCGTTGAACGCGCCTGACACGGGATTGCGTGCCCGTAGCGCCGATTATATTTACGAACTTGTGCGCGAAGAATTTTTGGCTAAACGGTAGTTTTTGCGTTAGGCCTCCAGCCACTTGCAATAGGGCATCTTGACAGGGCGACATAGTCACCAAGCACTTAAAGAACGTTTTTGAGACCAACGAGTTGGAAGAAATTTCAGTATGTGCAAAATTTGCACATACTGCTGCCGACGGCAAGACTTACAATACCAAATTCTACAATCTCGATGCGATAATTTCGGTGGGATACTGCGTGAATTCTATCCGCGCAACGCAATTCACTATTTTTTTTGAGAAAAAGTCCATTTTGACACTTTGTGACAAAATGGGAATGTATATTTATTTGTGTAGTGATTTTGCGTTTTTTTCCGCTTGTAACGCAAAGGAGTTGATGATGAAAGAAGTTGAGTGCTGTCCTGAATCTATTGGTGGAAACTGGTCGCAAATTGCGTCCGGTTCCTTTTTTTTATGCAGTTGTTGACAAGTAATAAAAAGTAATATATTTTTATTATATACGGTGGAGGTTACGTATGCAGGCAGTCGTGGAAGCGCCCCCTATGCAGAACACTGATGAACCGGTGTCGTTCAAGGTCTCGGGCAAGAATATCCCGAAACCCGTCATTGCCTTTTTGGATGCACTGTTCCCCGATTCCGTCCGTATCGACGAGGACGACGATGTCCTTGAGCCGGTGGAAGGGATGGACTGGTACAAGAAGGCCAAAAAAAGGATTGATCCTGCCAAGGCGTTGAAAATAATGCGCGTGAATGCTGGTCTTACGCAGGCGCAGTTGGCACAAAAGGTCGGTCTCGCGAAGCAGAACTACAATTCGCTTGAGCGGGGGGCCAGGCCCATTTCTATGCTCATGTCAAAGAAGTTGGCCGATGCTCTCGGGACATCCTATTTGATGTTTTTCCGCCGTAAATAAAATTTTTAGGCACGTTTTGCGCAATTTCTCCGTCTTATAGATTGGAGGTCTTTTTCCTGTCTGGTAAAGGATTTTCTAGAAAATATATTGACAAAGTGTACATACGGAGTGTATATTTAGGATGAACTAAATTTTTGTGAGGAGGCATTATGGACTTCAAAATAGTAGATGACTTCTTGTCGAAGGAAGAACTGGAAAAAATCGATAACCGCGATTTTTCCGAGGACATCCGCGAGGCGGAGAAGAACGGTACCATTGTCGTCTCCGAGGGTCCGTGGGATGAAACCGTCAAGGCGGTGAAGGCGAAGCTCGCGGCCAATGCCACCAGGGCCATCACCATCCGCGTTCCGGTCCGCGTGATCGAGCGATACAAGAAGCGTGCCGCTGCGGCGGGCATTGGTTACCAGACGCTCATGAAGCAGATGCTCGAGGCTGCGCCGGTGTAAGCAGGACGAGCCCGTTATCTTTTACTTTCAGCTATAGTAGCTGCTAGATTCCGGGTCAAGCCCGGAATGACGTGGGAGCTGAGTGATGCAGAAACATGCTTGCATGTTTCTATATCCGAAGCGAACTAGTCATGCCACGAAGTGGAATGACGTGGGAGGGGAGGCCCGCAGTCCGTATACAGAAAAAGCCACCCGGCGGGTGGCTCTTCGATTTTCTGCTTGATGCCTGTTAGTCGTCGTCTTCGGCGGGCTTCTTGGACATGGACATCTGCTTGCGCTTGATGGGGTCGAGCTCGGTCTTGCGGAGGCGCAAGATTTCGGGCGTGACTTCGATGCACTCGTCCTCGTTGATGAAGGTGACGCATTCTTCCAGGGTCATGCGGCGGTACGGCGTCAACTGGATCATGTCGTCGGCCGACTTGGAGCGCATGTTGGTGAGGTGCTTGCCCTTTGTGACGTTCACGGTGATGTCGACGTCGCGGTTGTGTTCACCCACGATCATGCCCGGATAGACTTCGGCACCGGGGCCGATTATGAGGTAGCCGCGGTCTTCGAGGTTGGAGAGCGCGTAGCTGGCGGCTTCGCCCGGTTCCTTCGCGATGAGCACGCCGTTGATGCGTGTCGGGATTTCACCCTTGTACGGCTGGTATTCCTTGAAGAAGGACTGCGTGACGGCGTAACCCTTGGAGAGCGAGAGCAACTTGGGACGGATGCCAATAAGGCCGCGGCTCGGTACGATGAACTCGAGGGACACGCGGTCGTTTTCGTCGGTGGTCATGTTGACCATTTCGCCCTTTCTCTGCTGGATTTCCTGGATGCAGGCGCCGCTGAACTCGTTCGGGACTTCGACCTTGAAGTCTTCGACGGGCTCGAGGAGCTTGCCGTTGTCGTCGGTCTGGAAAATCACCTGCGGGCTGCCGATGGTGAATTCGTAGAGTTCGCGCCTCATGTTCTCGACGAGGATGGTGAGGTGCAAAATACCGCGGCCCGATACCTTGAACGTGGATGCGCCGTCGACCTTCTCCACGAGGAGGGCGGGGTCGGCCATGTGGGCGCGTTCCAGGCGTTCCTGGAGCTGGTTACCCGTCATGAACTTGCCGCCGTACTTGCCGGCGAGCGGCGAGGTGTTCACGGTGAACACCATGGAGATGGTGGGCGGGTCTATATGGATGCGGGGGAGGTGCACCGGGTTGCTCGTGGCGCTGATGGTGTCGCCGATGTCGAACGTGTCGAGGCCCGCGATAAGGATGATTTCGCCCGGGCCGGCTTCTTCGACCGGCTTCGGGGTCAGGCCTTCGTAGCGCAGAATCTTCTGCGGGCGGATGGTCTTCACGGTGCCGTCGGTGAATGCCTGGGCGTATGTTTGGTTGGGCTTGAAGGTGCCCTGCTGCACGCGGCCCACGGCGAGGCGGCCGAGGAACGTGGAGTATTCGAGCGAGGCAATCTGCAGCAGCGGTTCGGCGGCGGGGTCGCCCTTGGGTGCCGGGATGCGCTCGATAATCTTGTCCATGAGGATGCTGAAGTCGCCGTCCGGGTCTTCCACTTCGGCCTTGCAGATGCCCTTGCGGCCGCTGCCGTACACGTAACCGAAGTCAAGCTGTTCTTCGGTGGCGTTGAGTTCGCAGAACAGGTCGAACACCTTGTCCAAGGCGCCGTGCGGGTTGCAGCCGTCGCGGTCGATCTTGTTCACCACCACGATGGGGGTAAGGCCGAGTTCCAGCGCCTTCTGCGTAACGAATCGGGTCTGGGCCATGGGACCTTCGAAAGCGTCAACGACCAGGAGCACTCCGTCCACGGTTCCGAGAACGCGTTCCACCTGGCCGCCGAAGTCGGCGTGCCCCGGGGTGTCGACGATGTTCACGCGGTATCCCTTGTACATCACGCTCGTGTTCTTGCTGAGGATGGTGATGCCGCGTTCGCGTTCCAGGTTGTCGCTGTCCATCACGCGTTCGTTGACTTCCTCGTTTTCGTGGAAGGTTCCGCACTGCTTGAGGAGCTGGTCCACCAGGGTGGTTTTACCGTGGTCAACGTGGGCGATGATGGCTACGTTTCTGATTTTTGTCTGGTCCATGAAAAGCCTATGTTTGTTGTTTTTTTGGGCGCAAAAATAGAAAAACATAGGGAAGGTGGCAAGTTTTTTACTATATTTACAAACGTTATGGCAAAAGAAATAGACGATTTTGACGACGAAGAAATGGACGAGTCCGCGAAGGCGTTCTTTGACGAGCAAGATTCTGCGGAAGGCGAACAGGCTATAGTCCGCGACTACAGCGAACGCCGCGTGCTCATTTGGGAGAACGACGACGCCCACCGCAACGCCTGCCTCGAGGTGCTTTCCGACCTTCTGGTCGGTGCGACCATCAAGGCCGTGAAGACCGAGGAAGAGGCCATGGACCAGATAGAGAACGACGACTGGGATACCTTCGTCGTGGACTTCTATACCGAGGGCGTCTCCAGCAGCGACTTCATCAAGAGCGTGAACAACTACCCCGGTTCCATTCTCGTGGCCATCAACATGGGCCCGCTCACCCTCCCGGACGAGCGCGACCCCGCCAAGACGGAACTGCTGCGCCGCCTGTTCGACATGGAACGCCCGGCTTCGCAGCTGCACGGGTAATCCCGGTTATCCGGTAAGTACTGCCCGCGACCTTGTTAAGGCGCGGGTTTATTTTTTTGTTTGTTGGTTTTTGCCTTGTGATTACTGCCCGCAGGTTGTGAAGGTCCCCGGGTCGGGGGGTGCCAAGCACCAGCTCTCGGGATTGTCCCTGTTGGCCCAACGGTCAATGCTCAGGTGCGAGCTGAGCGGGTTCTTGCCCGTGGTGGAGCTGTTCGGGATGAGGTTGTTGAGGAGCGTATCTTGCGTGGCGGAATAGTACAGCGAGTCTATGGCCGCTCCGTCGCAGGCGAGCACCACGGACCCCTTGGTGTTGGTGAAGTCGCCCCAGGTGGCGGTGTTGCGGTAGGCGCTCGGGGTGCTTGCCGAGGTGTCGCCCAGTACGGCGGCCTCTCCGGGCGCTATGTAGGCGAGGGTGATGGGCCAGCCCTTGGCGGTGGTGGTGCCTATGGTGCAGCCCTCGAGCGTCATGGTGTCGAGAGTCCCGTTGTAGATTTCCACGAACTCGTACTGCGTGGAGTCGCTCTTGAGCGGCGAGCTCATGAACTCCGAGATTACGATGTCGCCGGGCCTTGGCGTTGAGCGCTTGCCCGGGAGTCGCGTGGTGAGCGCGAACTGGACGTCGGCTGCCAGCTCGATGGCTAGGCCGACCTGCGAGCGCAGTGACTTTATCTGCAACGCGGGGACGGGGGCGGTTTCGCTGAGCGTGAACGTTTCGGTGGCGCTGTAGATGTCGGCGCCGCTGGAATCTTGCATGGTGAGCGTGAGGGTGTACTCCACACCGAGGGGGAGCATGGCGCTGGTGAACACCGCGGTGCTGCCGCTGACCTGCATGGGGTAGGTGACGGTGCTGTCGGGGCCCGCGATGCGCATGAGCCCGGAGGCGATTCCCGCCGGGTTCCCGAGACCGAGGGGGATTTCTACGTGCACGAATCCGGAGAGCGCATGCATCTTGATGGTGATGTCGATGGGGGTGCCCGCTTCGAGCTTAGCCGTGGTTTCGCCTTGCTGCATCAGGTGGCCGTTCGCATACAGCTTGGCGCTGAACTTCCAGCTTTCGTACGGGAACAGGTCGAGTTCCAGGTAGGGCTTGCCCGGGTCTACCGAGTAGTGGAGCGTGTCGGCGCCGCGGCAGTCTACCACGAGGCTGTCTACCAGCGGAGTCTCGGGGAATTCCAGCTGCATGGTGACGGCGGTGGTGCCGGCGTGGAGCGTGGCGGTGCTGCTCGGGCTAGATTCGCCCCCGCCGCAGTTGAGCAGGGCGAGGGAGGAAAGTGTTACAAAAAAAGTTTTAAGGGTAGGACTCATTATGACCTCCTGTGGTTGGGTGTCCTTACCTATAAAACGGATTTTTGGTCGGAAATGTTCCGAAATTTTTCGTTACGTCGTCGGGTTCGTCGTTTGGTACGTCGTTTGGTTCGTCGCGAAACTCGGTTAAAGTTTTAGCCGCGACTTGCCGCCGGCCACGCGCTGGCCCTGCAGTTTTTCGGCGCAGGCCTTGTCTTGGCGGAGAATCTTCACGAGCGCGCTCGGGGTGATGTTGAACGCCTGTGCCGCGGCCTTGGTGTCGCCGCGCTTGGTGGCCATGATGTCGAACACGTGCGCTACGAACAGCGGGAACAGCGCGTTGCTTGGCTGCAGGTGCCCGTTGCTCCCGGGGAAGGGAATCTCTTGCGCGGGGGGAGTCTCGCGGACGTTCAGGGCGATGGCCATCTGCATCCGGTGCAGCGCGTGGGTCGTATTTTCCTTGGCGCTCCTCCCTTCGCATGATTTGATTTCTAAATTGTATTCACGATGGGTGAGCCACACTCCGGTGTTAGTCTTGTTGCGGTGTTGTCCGCCGGGACCGCTTCCCTGGAACCCCTTGCGGGTGCAGGCGGAGAGCAGTTCGTCCAGAGTCATTCTAAGATAGGTGTCGCGATGCATACGATTAAAAATATAGTTCTTTGGAGCCTGGCCCTGTTTACTGCGGGTGGCCTGCTCGCCTGCGCTGGTTCCGCCGCCGAAACCCCAGCGCCCGAAACGGCCCAGCAGAAAGACGCTAAGGTGCAGGAACAGGCCATGGACAAGCAGTCTTCGCTCGAACTCATGTTCCACAACTTCCTTGCCTCCGTGCGCGAGGGTGCCCCGGCCGAGGTGCTTTACTCGTTCCTCACGGACTCCTCGGAATACTGGCTCGACACTCTCGAGAACCATGCCCGCACCTATACGCCCGAGGACATTGACACTTGCCAGTTCTACGAGGCGTACACGATTATCCTTTACCGCCTTTACGAGCGCGAGCACCTCTGGGCCACCGAAGACGACCGCATGCTGTACATGATGCTCAGCAAGAGCGGCATGCTCGACCGTTTTACGCGCCTCAAGCTTGGCCCCATGAAGGTCAAGAACGACCGCGGCAGCATTGGCCTCGAAAAGAGTCCCGAGGTTCCCATCATGATTTTCGAGTGGGACGATCAGACCTGGAAGCTCGACCTGCCCGAGACGGTGCCGCTCATTACCAAGGGCATAGAGTCCATCGCGTTCAAGAAGAACTGGACGGCAAGGAAGCTCGCGCTCTACTGGATTGAGAAGGAATACCACATGACGTATTCTCGCCTCGACGACTCCCTGTTGGAACCGCTGGGGTTCTAGCCCGATGAAGTTCAGGATTCTCGCAGTATCCGTGTTGATGGCCGTGGCATCGGTGTGCGCGGCTGGTCCGTCCAAAAACGTCGCGGCCGCCCGCATTTACGGCGCGGTGAGTTCGCCTTCGAACTTCAGCGGCGAGCGCCTGTTCGCGGTGTTGGACAGCGTTGGCGGTACGGGTACGTGGATGGAATGGGACGTGAACGGCGTACGCGACCCCTCGGTGATGTACGTGCTCGACCCGCTCCTCAAGCAGGCGAACAAGCCCGAGATGGTGTGGGCGCTCTCCGAACGCGAAAAGCCGCTGCTCGCGGTGCTGGTGCCCAAGGGCGCGGGCGAGGTGCTGCTGTTTTATGAGCTTGGCCGCTTTGACGCCAAGCCCGTGAAGCTCTCGATGAACCGCGTGCTCACCCCCGCGGTGGTGTTCCGCGACTACAGGCAGGTGGCCGACGGTGAGTTCGTGCACCTGGACAAGGCCGACCTCAAGGTGACGGCCAATGACAAGCGCATGCGGTTCACCTACAGCAAGCCCGACAACACCCCGCTGCGCTTTGACAGCGACTACGCCAAGAAGACTTTCCCCGAAAAGCGCGCCGAGCTGCGCGGCTACATGGATTTTTTGCGCTACGAGTACTCCCTGATGCTCAGGGCGTTTGTGCAGTCGACCCGCGGGCTGTTCAACTGGCAGCCGTGGCACTGGTACATGCCGGAATGGACTGCCGGCGCCTTTATTGGCGAAAAGGAGCTCGAGGCCATACTCGTAAAGGGCGTTAAGCCCGAAATGTTCACGGTTTTCAAGAAAAAGCTGGATTCCGGGAGCGTGGTGGAAATGCGTACGAGCGGCAACGGATTTTACGAGATGACCATAACCAATCCGTAACCAATTTTGTAGTTTAGTATCGTGAGTAAATGGACTAGAGCTTTTTTCGGGATTCTTTTGATGGCGGCGGCCGCGACGGCTTCCGCGGTTTCTTCCGTTGTTGAGGATTCGCGCGAGCGGTTCGTGATTGACGACGGCGTGCTGAACGCCGGAGTTTACAGCTGTACCGACATGGAGGGTAAGCCTATTGAGGGGTACATGTTCAACCCCGAGATGGCCGCCTACGATAACGGCAATTCGCTGCCTTACCGCGTGTACCGCTTGGCCGTGCCGGGCAACGAGCGCCCGTCGGTCTCGGTGACCGATGTAAAGACGGTCCCGCTCAACAAGCCGTTCTGCAAGGGCGCAACCATCAAGTACTCGGGTACCCAGGTGGCGGGGCCGTTCTTCAAGGACGGGCTGTGGATGGTGGACGTACTTGTGCCGCTGTACGTTAAGCAGGGCTCTTCGCCGGCGCTCCGTTCGCGGTTCAAGGTGAGCGTGGAGTTTTCGCAGTCGGGCTCGGGCGTTAACCCCGGTGCCCGTGCGGTTTCGCGCGTGCGTAACCCCAAGGGGGCTTCAAGGTTCGGCGTGTCGGTGGCGGGCAAGCGCAAGGCGCTGCGTCGCGAGGCGGCCTCCGAGATGCCCGACGTGAATTTTTTGGCGCACATTCTGGTGGGCGACAAGGACGTAGGAACCACGTCCGAAGATGGCCTTTACGCGGTGAGCTTTGGCGATATCCGCATCGCCATGCAGGAATTTTCGCGCCAGGGCGAGCTCTACGGCATCCCGGTCGACAAGCTGCGCCTGTACAGTGCCTCTCCTGATACCCTGAGCGAGCGCGTTCCCGGTGCCGACGGCATCGCCCCCGTGCAGATTTTCGAGATTCCCATAGAGGTGCGTGACCATTCCGGCTCGCAGGCCAAGGGCAACGGCACTTTTGACGAGGGCGACACCATCGTGTTCCTGGGTTACGGCAAGAGCATCTGGAAGCGCGTGGACCTGGACGACTACCCGGTTCCCGGCGGCAAGATGGACTACTACTATTCCGTGTCGCCGTACTCGTACTACCAGCACTTTGTGATTGGATGGTCGGAATCGGGCAAGGGCCTGCGCCTGGGCAACAAGCTTGCATCTCCCGCGGGTTCGGGCAAGGACATTGACTGGCTGCGCTACGTGCGAGCCGAGAAGGACGTGTTCCTTTACGATACGTATTTCGGCAAGCACCTGCAGTACGAATCGGCGACCGGCAAGGAATGGTTCTGGTTCTGGCACCACAGGAAAGATTCCACGACTCTTGAGAACATAGATCTCGAGATGCCGCAGACGTCGAGCCTCAAGGGCCTGGTGGATGGCGGCAAGCAGTATGCGTCGGTCTCGTACTATCCGCACCGTTCCGTGTGGAGCACCAGGGTCGACGGCACCGAAGACCAGTTGTCGCGGCAGTACCTTTCGGGCGAATCGTACACGAGGAGGATGGACTCCATCTACTTCGATTTCCATGTCAACGGGAAGACCTTTGCGTCCAAGGATGCTGAGCTGCTTCCTGGTGGCAATTTCCGCATTGACAACCCGGGGCTCAAAAAGTCGGGGAACAAGTTCCAGCTGACCATGTTGCCGAACCCCAGGCAGTACGACCGCATGGACGGTTACTCGCTTGCCTACCAGTGGACTCCCGTTGTGGATTCCGCGGAATGGCTGTTGCCGGGCTCTGTCTCGGGCGTTATCAAGATTCCCGTGGGGCAGTCGGGCGTACGCGTGATGAAGTTCGTGAACTTTAGGCCCGTGGGCTTGCTCGATGTGGCAAACGGTGTTGCCAAGGACAGCGTTGCTGCTGCCGACGACGTGCGCTACCTCGCTTACAAGGAGAACGTTCTGCGTAAGCCCGCCAAGGTTTCGGGTATCGCACCCAAGCCGTCTGGAATGCTTGGCAATATCGCGAAGATTAACTCCGAGACGGAGTACCTCATTATCGCGCCCAGGGATTTCGCGAACCAGGCCGTTACGCTTGGCCAGTTCCGCTCCGACGGTTCCGCCGTCACCAAGTACGCCACAACGGTCGTGGCGGTGGAAGACATTTACCGCATGTACACGGGTGGTAACTTGTCGCCCGTGGCCATAAGGGACTACATCGCCTACGCGTACTCCGTATGCCCCTCGCTCATGCACGTGCTGCTGGTGGGCCAGGGCCATTACGACTACAAGAACATCAAGGTCCAGACTAAGAACTACATCCCTCCGTTCGAAAAGGAAGACGCCGTTGTCGAAGATTTCTATGGTGTGCTCGATTCGGGCGAGACGACCCGCTTCAATACGTACGATATTGACATTGCCGTTGGACGCCTTCCGTTTACCACGTTGCAGGAATTCAACAGCTACATGGACAAGGCCTTGGAGTACGATAAGGTTGGCAAGTACGACCATGGCGTGTGGCGTTCCAACGTGCTCCTTACGGCGGACGACGCCTGGAACGGCCCCGATCCCGACGGGACGAACCATACGGAATACGAGGAAAACGTCGCGAAGACGGTGGACAGCATTACCGCGAGCAACGGCTTCCGCTGGAATATCAAGAAAATCTACCTGATTGACTACAACTACGACGTGGCTGGACAAAAGAGGGAAGCTACCAACGACTTCTTGAATACGCTCAATCAGGGGGCTATACTTACGAACTACTTTGGTCACGGTTCCAAGACGGACTGGGCGTCGGAAGGCCTGCTCAAGGTGGGCTACACGTCGAGGCTCTCTAACAGGGGCCGCTACACGATTCTCAATTCCTTCTCGTGTACCGTGGGCCGCTTTGACGACGGCCTGGAACGTTCGCTTTCGGAGACGTTCCTCTTGGCGCCCCATGTGGGTGCGATTGTCGCGGTGGGCGCTACCCGCGAAACACACGGCGAGCAGAACAAGAGGCTTGGCCTCTCGGTGCTTACCGAGGCGCTCAGCGAAAGCGGCATTACTTACGGCGAAGCCTTCATTAGGGCGAAGAATTTCTCGGCCAACCAGTATTTTGGAGCCTTTAACGACCAGCGCTACAACAACGAACGTTATGTGTACTTTGGCGAACCGGTTTTGCGCATGCCTATAGCCGAAAAGACGGTGACGCTCGACCAGAAGCTCGACACGCTCAAGGCGCTCGACAAGATGAAGCTTTCCGGAAGCGTTTCAGGGATGGACAATGGCACGATTAACCTCTCTATACGTGAAGGGCGCGTAAAGAAGAGACTTGACCTGCAGATTGATTCGAACAAGGACCACGTAAACGATTCTCTCGACGTGATTTTTGCGGGTTCGCTGCTGTACTCCGAAGAAGTTCCCGTGCGTAACGGGCGCTTTGAGACGGAATTCATCACGCCGCGCAAGCTCAACTTTGGCGATACCGCCGCCGAGTTTACGGCATGGGCTTATTCGCCCAACGAACGTTACGTGGCGCGCATGCTCAAGCAGGGCATCAACATCTCGGGCATGTCCACCTACGCCGATTCCATTTTCGACGTGACGCCCCCGACCATAAGCGTGCAGTCTTGTTACGGTGGCGGAAAGGCGACTACCTTTGCCGACGCCCAGCACGTGAAGTTGCAGGCTCCGGCGTGCTTGCAGGTGGTGATTGAAGATTCTACGGCGCTCGATTTCCGCGAGCAGGCCGACGAGGGCATTACCTTCGAGGTGGTGGGCGTGGAAGACCCATACCATCCGTATCCGTACGTGGAGCAAACATCTCGCCGTGCCGTGATTCGCAAGACGTTCTCTACGCAGATGTATGCCGAGGGCAACTACGAGTTCCGCGTGTATGCTTCCGATGTGATGGGCAATACCTCGATGAACAAGATTTTCCTCGAGATTACGGGGGAGATGGAAGAGGGCCTGGCCGACGTGTTCAACGTGCCGAATCCGATGGGCAAGAAGGGCACCACGTTCTACTTCAAGAACTTGGCTGTAGACCGCCAGTCTACCGTGAACATCTTTATTTACAACCAGAACGGGCGCTTGGTGAAGGTCATCAAGAACGCGGTATCGGGCGTTACGCACTGGGACGGCCGCGACAATCACGGGCGCAAGCTGGCCAATGGACTTTATCATTATGTTGTACGTAGCGAAGTCGCTGCGACAGAAAACTCCAAGAAGAGTACTTGGACAAAGAAACAGAAACTCTTAATTTCGAGGTAATTGATGGATTTGCGTGACAAGCCGGGCAAGGTGCAGAAGCTTTTGGAACTCTCTTGCAGGTTCCGCCTTATTTCGCTCGTGCTGGCGGTTGTGTTTTCGGTGACTTTTGTGGCCACACTCTGGCAGTCCATGAGCGCGATGCCTCTCGGGGCGTCCGAGGCGCTGGGCATGTGGATGGCCAACTTTGGGACGGAGCCGCTGGCCGGCGCCAAGTACCTGGGAGTCGCGGCGCTTGCGATGTTCGTGATGGCGTTCGTGTTTGGCGGCGTCCGCAGCGGAATCGGTGCGGTTGTCGCGGCGGTGGCGTTCGTGGGTTCGCTCGTGCTGCTTGACGGTGCCGAGGGAATGCAGACCGCGTTCTATGGCGTGTTCGCGCTTGTTGGGCTTGTGCTGCTTTTGTTTGCCAAGTTGAGCGTTGCGCAGGCGCTGTTCCCGTTTGCCATCGTGTGGCTGTTGATGACCGGGTTTGTCGCCTGGTTCCCGCTGGTGCCGGGCGATGCATGGCTCGTGTGGGCGGTGCTGAGCACCGTCGGGTTCGCATGCATTGTCGCCTTTTCGCTTGCGGCCGGCCGTGAGCTTGCCGACGGTGCGCCCCAGGCGGGTGCGCTTGTGAAGGCGGGCAAGAAGATGTTCGTGCCGGTGTGCGTGTCGAGCCTGCTTGCGCTTGCTGCGATTACGCTTGACATGGGGAATGCGTCGGGCAAGGCGATTGCCGGCGCCGTGATTCTCTGGATTGCCTTTATGCTTTTGGCACCATGGCTTTTTGCCCGTGGGAACGCCTGCGCGCGGGCTCCCGCCGCGTGAAGATGAAGGACAAGAAAAAGAAGAAAGCTTAAGGCCTTTTGCAGTGCGTGTCATGCCCGCAGTGATTGTCATGCCCGCGAAGGCGGGCATCTCCTTTTTATAAAGGAGGTCCCCGACCAAGTCGGGGAAGACATTTAATTACGCGATATTTAGGCTTTGTTCCCTAATACACTCGATCTCGTTCTTGAGCTCGATGGCAAGCGCCGCGATGTCGGCGCTCTGGCACTTGGTCCCGAGCGTGTTCGCCTCGCGGCCCATCTCCTGAAGGATAAACCCGAGGTTCTTGCCCTGCGCACCGCCCTTCTTGAGCGCATCCAGGAACAGCTTG
>CADBLC010000031.1:0-10835 GCA_902795385.1 Fibrobacter succinogenes
GCACCTGCGTCGGGGAATCGAATACACAACGGCGAATCGGGCTCATGATGATGGGGTTCGCCCCCTTGGCACGAACATCATCGACCATCTTTTTCATGTTGGACTTGTAAAAATCCTCGGTACTGTAAGTGTTGTCGTTAATCCCGAACTGGATGACAACAAAATCGCCGGGCTGCAGTTTTTCGGCAATGCAGTTCCCGTTGGAACAGCCCTTCTTGAAGAACATGTCGTAGTAACCGACAGCCGTCCCACCGTTCTTGTCTTTGCCGCCGCCACCCAGCGACATGCCGCCCTGGCCGCGGTTCACTACCGTAGCCTTGGCCGGGTCAAACCAGAATTGAAAATCCTGGCCCTGGCCCTGCTTGGGAAACCAGCCCACGGCCCAGTCCTGCATAGTGGAATCACCACACATGTAAATGGTCACCTTCGCCCACGCGAGCGGGGCGACAACCATCGATGCGATTACGGCAGAGTGCCAAAGTCTAGTGAATAAATTCATAACATCCCATATCCCATTTTAGTGAATCAGTTCTTTATATTGAACATTCCCTTCTGCTTCAGCAGGCCATTCATCTTCACCTTCACCAGGTACATTCCTGCCGGAAGTACGCCGTGTTCAAGTGCAAGCACGCTCTCGCCTGCCGTCACGTTGCGCGAAATGGATGCACGTACATGGCCGGAAACATCGTAGAACAAGATCTCGACAAAGCCGGGGACCGAAGTAAAGAGCGTCCCCTTCGCCGGGCTGTAGAAGAATCCCCTATCGAGATTCACGACCGGAAGAGCATCCTTACCGGATTCAGTGTAGGTTTCCACACCGGCAATGTTAAAGTAGAAGGCATCCAGGTCCGGACCGCCCACATCCTTGGTGGACTTGAGCGTGAGCGTATTCTTGCCCTTCTTCAAGGAGACCTTGATATCGAATACACCCCACTTGTCCCAGCCACCCGTGACATCCATGAATACAGTCCCGACTTCCTTGTCATTGACAAGCAGGACCATGTCACGAGCGGCATCGCTGCCATTTGCAAAGCGGATGGACATCGTCACGGTAGAATCGACAGGCGACGAGATTGTCCATGTTGCAGAACTCGACTTGGAATTATCGAAATCGAACAATCCCTTCCCAGTATAACCGTTAAGCTGCTTTGTCGCGCCGTTCCCCTTGGTTGGGTAAGCGGCATCCACCACAGAAACGCCCCCGACACCAAGGGAAGCCTTCACCACGGAAATTTCGCCCTTGGCCGTAACATTATTGCCCTTGCTGCCCGTAGTCGTCAGGGTGAACGAGAACTTACCCGTCTTGCTCGGCTTGCCCGAGATCTTGACAGTCTTCGCGACCGTATCCACCTTGGCAGACACACCTTCGGGCAGGCCTTCCACCTTGACACCGGTGCAGAACATGAATCTGTAGGAAATATCCTTTATCTCGTTGTATACGTTGACCGTCTGATTCACGATGCTGGAAGTACTGATGATGACGGCATCCGGAGCCACGACAAAGTCGCCCTTGCCGACCGTGTAAACCGTGGGCTTGGCAAGCTTCTTGGCCATATCCGGCAAGTAGTAGCTGGTATGGGGCGGCAGGTTGTATGCGGTATTCTGCCAAGCAACCGACACGCGGTAATGAGAGTCGTGCATCAGCGTGTACAGGCGGTACGGCGTAGTTACCGGAGTCGAGAGGATGTATACCTTGGACGGGTCGCTCTCGGAACGGAGAATCAGCTCTTCGCGCCAGTCACCAAAGAGGTCGGCCACGAGGTTCGGTGTATTCTTGGTGCCGTTACATGCGGCAAGCCCAAGCGCCGTAGCACCATCGAAATAACTCGGCATGGACTGATTCGGCACATTCGGCTTATACACGACAGGCCCGTCAAGCAATTCATCTTGCAAGTCTCCGTCGAAGTATATGCGGAAATTAATCGGATAGCCAAAAGCTTCTTCATCATAGATGTAGTGCGTGAAATACATAGTAGTATCCGCCAACTTAACCGTGTCATATATGACATCTGTTGTATCGCGGATATAATATTCAGGCTTGTCGATATATTCACCCTTCGCCGAACGCAATGCCCCACCCTTCGAAGACCACAGCTCAAGTCCACGGTAAGTAGAATCAATATCGGCAGCCAGAGCGCGACCATTATCGCGGCCACCCTGCATCGTACCCCAGATAACCTTACCGTCGGCACCGCGCAGTTCATCCGTATACGGGGCCTGATTCACATTCTCATGAACGCTCCAGAATTCAAGCCCCGGATGGTCGGGATCGATATCCGTAAGGTGTCCGGCATCGCCATGGCCGTAACCCGTCGAATAAAGAACCGTTCCGTCGTGGTCCAGGGCCGCAGCGCCATAGACGATTTCGTCATAGCCGTCGCCATCGAGGTCGCCGACAGCGATATTGTGGTTGCCCTGGCCGTAAAGTCCCTGGCCCGGAGTCTCGGACTTGTGGAACCAGCGCTGTTTCAGTTCCTTGCCATCAAAATCGTAGGCCACCACGTATGCCGCGGTATAGTACCCGCGGGCAAAAATCGCGCTCGGATGGATACCGTCAAGGTATGCCGTCGCCGCCAAAAAGCGGTCGCAACGGTTACCGTACTTATCGCCCCAGGTGGTACCACCGGTAGAATCCGCCGGGCCAAACTTCCTGATATCGCGCGACGGAACATAATCGATAGTCGTAATCTCGGCGCCATCAAGCCCGTTGAACACCGTCAAGTACTCCGGCCCCGTGATAATCATCGCGGAATCGTTGTGGTAGTCCTTGGAGGAATCACCAATGACCTTGCCCTTGCCATCGATTGTACCGTCGCCCGTCTTCACGATCATTTCGGCCTTGCCGTCACCATCGTAGTCGTATACCTGGAACTGCGTGTAATGGGCACCGGCACGGATATTCTTGCCGAGACTGATTCGCCACATCTTGGTTCCGTCAATCTTGTACGCATCGATAAAGACGGGGCCCGTATAGGCGTTCTTACCCATCTGGCTATTGTCTTTGGAATTGCTCGGGTCCCACTTCACCACCAGTTCATACTGGCCGTCGCCATCGAGGTCGGCGGTGCTCATGTCGTTAGGAGTGTAAGAGCACGTATCGCCGGTCACCAGAGTCTTGCACACGGGAACATCCAGCTTGAGCACCTTGTACGGAAAGGATTTGCCGTCGAACGCAACGGTGGAATCCAGCACGACGGAGGCCCCCTGCTTGGCGCCTTCCTTGCCGCCGACTACGGCAGCCACGGAATACTTCGACGTGGGCTTTCCGTCCTTGTCCAAAAAGTTGGTACCGGCAGTCTTGCCGATGGTCGCGATTTTCACGGTATCGCGGTAGAGGTTGAATTCCGTATCGGAGCTTTCGGTGCCGAGGAGGCGCCACGAAACGAGCATCCCCGCCTTGCCAACATTCGAGACGAGAAGCCCACGGTCGAGGGCCTCCATCTGGCGAGGCAACGCAAAGGAACAAAGCGGCAGCGCGAGGAGGAGCGCCGGGATAACCGCAAGGAAACCGAAACGGGGATGTCTTGACATATTTTCTCCAGACTTGATGTTAGTTATTCTAAAACATCCCGTATTCCAATCAACAAAGATAATCTATTTCGAGAAAGAGACCACGCGCTTGACCATCAAAACGCCGTCCATTTTGACCTTCACCACGTACATGCCCTTCGGGAGCATATCGCGGTCAATCGCCAACGGGGTCGTCCCCGCCGAGACCGTCCTCGAAACGCCCATGCGCATGTTGCCAGCCATGTCGTAGAAGTAGACCTCGGCCAAGCCCGCCTTCGGGGTGAAAAGCACGCCCGTCAAGGCATTGAACGAGACGCCGCCCCTGGACGGGACACCCTTCAAAGCGATATTCGTCGTGTCATCGAGTTTTTGCGTGCCGTCGTAAAGTTCCACGCCGTCGATGCCGAATGTAAACATATCGAAATTCGGGCCGCCATCACTCGTGAGCGAGGTAAACGTCAACTTGTTCACGCCGGCCGCCAAAGTCACGTCGACCTTCGCCTCGGCATAAGCGGTCCAGTCTCCCGTCGAGGGGAAGCTTACCGTGCCCGCCGAAGTTCCGTTCACGCTCAGCGCCATGTTGCGGGAATCGGTACCGCCGTTCGTGAAGCGAATCGTGAGAGTCGTCTTGCCAGTCGTCTTCGAGAAGATTTCCCAGGTGCCGTAGCTCGTAAGCGAATTGGCAAAGTTGTAGTAGCCGTTCTTGAGGAACCCTGCATTTGTCGTTTCGGCAACACCTTCGCCCTCCTTCGGAGTAGAAGCGTCAAGCTCGGACTTGCCGGTATTCACCGCCGGGGTCGTGTCAATCGGGTTCGAAACTTCGCCTACAACGGAGATGGACGGCTGCTTGAGCGACTTCACGGCGTCGGGCAGGTAGTAGCCCAAGTGAGGAGGCTGGTTGTAAGCCACGTTCTGCCAGGCAATCGAGACGCGGTAATGCGAATCGTGCATCAGCGTGTAAACGCGATAGGGAGACGTAAACGGAGTCGTGAAGACAATGACCTTCGAAGGGTCGGAAGCGGAACGCACGATGAATTCCTCGCGCCAGTCGCCAAAGAGGTCGGCCACGATGCATGGGTTCGCCTTGGTCCAGTTGTTGAGCGAAGCGCCTTCCACGTTGTAGAAACTGAAGAGGCGGTCCAAGGTCTTCTTGCTGGAATTGTACTTGTCAATCTTTCCGCCCGTGACGCCGCCATTTTCCACCGTCGGGCTACCGGTAGCGTCCATCAGTTCGTCCTGCAGGTCGCCATCGAAGTAGATGCGGAAATTCTGCGAAAGGCCCGTCGTGGTGACGACCTTCCCCTTGACGGAGCGGGCGCCCTTGCTGGTACCGGACCACATCTCGAAACCGCGATTCGTGGAATCGATATCGGCAGCCATGCCGCGGCCGTTGTCTACATTTCCGGCCTCGGTCTGGGTCGTTCCCCAAATAACTTTGCCGTCCTTGTCGCGGAATTCTTCGCTATACTTATTTTGTTTGTCTTCGTGGACATCGTAAAGTTCAAGACCCGGATTGTCCGGATCCATGTCCGAAAGGTGCATGGCGTCGCCGTGACCGAACCCGGTGCGGTAAAGGAGCGTGCCGTCGGACTTGAGGGCAGCCGCGCCAAAGACAATCTCATCCTTTCCGTCGCCGTCGAGGTCGCCCACGGAAAGGTTATGGTTGCCTTCGCCGTAGAGTCCCTGGCCAGACTTGTCGGACGTATGTTTCCAGCGTTCCTTGAGGTTCTTGCCGTCAAAATCGTAAGCGACAAGGTAGGCCATCGTGTAGTAGCCGCGGTTCATGATGACACTCGGATGCACGCCGTCAAGATAGGCGATGGCCGCAAGCATGCGTTCGCTGCGGTTGCCGTAGGTATCGCCCCAGGAATTCGAAATATTGCGCTTGGGCCAATAGTCGATGGTGGTCACCTCCTCGCCCGTATTTCCCTTGAACACGGTCAAGTATTCGTTGCCGCTCATGATGCGGCCTGCAGAAGTCCTGTAGTCCTTGCTCGCATCGCCAATGACTTTGCCCTTGCCGTCGACCGTACCGTCGGAAGTCTTCATCACGATTTCGGCAATCCCGTCACCGTCGAGGTCGTAGACCATGAACTGCGTGTAGTGTGCGCCGGCGCGGATGTTCTTGCCGAGGTCGATTCTCCAAAGACGGGTACCGTCCAGCTTCATGCCGTCGACAAAGACCGAGCCCGTATAGCCGTCCTTCGAGTTGTCCTGCGCGTTGCTCGGATCCCACTTGAGGACTAGGTCAAGCTGGCCGTCGCCATCGAGGTCACCCACGCTCATGTCGTTCGGGGTGTAGTTACATGTCGAGCCGTCGGGCATCGTCTGGGATTTCGGAACATCAAGCTTTAAAACTTTGTACGGAAAATTGACGTTGTTCACGTCTTTTTTCGCATCGGCGAAAACGATTTCTGCGGCAGCCTTTTCACCTTCCTTGCCACCCGACACGGCAGAAACCGCGTACTTGGACGTAGCTTTCCCATCCTTGTCCAGGTAGTTGGTTCCTGCCGTCTTGCCGATGGAGGCAATCTTTTCGCCGTCGCGGTACAAGTTGAACTCGGTATCCGGAGCTTCCGTGCCCAGCAAGCGCCAGCTCACGAGCACTCCCGAGCCCACGTTAGCGACCGTAAGCCCGCGGGTAAGGTTCTCCATCTGGCGCGGTGCGGCCCCGGCGCTTTGCGGAAGGCCCGCAAAAACAGCAAAACACGCCATCATCGACAGCGTTCCAACAAACTTTCCCATATCCTTTTTCGACATATAAGTCACTCCCTACAAGGAAATATCATTTATTAATCTATGTATATCTTCCCCGAAAGCTCACTTTGCATTGATTATTTATCAAAAATTTACCTTTCTAAAATATAAGCAATTTTTTATTAAATGTCCACATTATAAAAAGATTTTTACAGATTTACCTATTTTTATTAAAATTCAACAAATAAAAAGTCCACACAATGTTTACGAAAAACATTCTTGGTCCCAACACCCCTCGGAACTCGCCCCCATTTTCTATAATTGGCACATATGCCGAGTTGGTGGAAAAAATTTTCCTGGGAGTGGCTATTCGACAATATCGCCGAGCGGTCCCCCACTTTTGTAAAGGTCATGGTCGTGACCGGGAAATCGTTCCTGTACTATCACGGGATGACCCGAGCCGCGAGCCTCACCTACACCACCCTGGTCGCCGTCGTCCCCCTGCTCATCCTGCTTACCTCCATCACCCTGTCTGTCGGTTTCGGCAACTTCATGAGCGACTACCTGCCCATCGTGCTCGACGTGCTGAACCTGGACTGGCCCACCGAGCAGATAATAACTATTGTCCAAAACGCCGAGCACATCCCCATAGGCAAGCTCGGGTTTATCGGCGCCCTAGGTCTATTCATCACCTTCATCCTCGCGTTCGGGAGCCTCGAATCGAACTTCAACGTGGTCTGGGAAGTGAAGACCTCGAGAACGGTCATCAGGCAAATCCAGGTATACACCCCGTTCCTCGTGATTTTCGCCGGATTCATCGGGATGTTCGCCGGGTTCGTGAACCACGTGCAGACCGTGCTCACCATGATTGTCGTGGACGGTTTCCACTTCTCCCCTGAGCTGCTCAAGATAATGATTACCGCGTTCTGGTACATCGCGTTCCACTTCGCCTCGATGCTGCTCATTTTCCTGATGCTTTACGCCCTCCCGGCAAGGAGACTGCGCCAGCGCGAAACCGGAGTCTTGCCGCCCTACCGCAAGAGAAAGCTGTTCGCCGTTTCGCTGATGGCTACGTTCTTCGCCTGGATTGCCATCAACATCTACGTGAAGATCCTCATGCTCATCCAGACAGCCATGGTAACCCGTATGTCCATCTTCTACGGCTCCCTCGCCTTTATCCCGCTGTTCCTGTTCCTGCTTTTCGGCGTTTGGTCCATTATCCTGTGCGGAAACAGCCTCGTGTGGACTATTTGCTACTGGCCGGAATCGTCCCAGAAGAAATGGAACTGGAATGCAACCCTGGAGGACGTCCACAATGAAAAAGCAAACAACGAGAAATAGCCTGAAGGCCGCCGCAGCGCTGGTATTGGCCCTCTCGGTTTCCAGCTTCGCTGAACTCGCCGGCATGAACGACAATTCGGCTGCCGAATCCAGCGACAACAGTTCCATGTCCGCGCTCGTCGGGCTCGGTGGCGGCAACTCCATGATTGCCGACGACGGCGTGATCTTTATGACGATGCGCATCGGTGTCGAAGTGAAGCAGCTGTTCTCTACGGGCGCCTGGTTCACCTCCACCATCGAAGACGTCCGCAACTATAACGTGGACCACAAGCAGATGGTAAACTACAACGCCTTTGGCGCCTTCGTGGAACTCTTCCCGCTGCGCTTTGACAAGTTCGCCATTTCTGTACCCATCAAGGTCGGTGGCGGCGCAGTGAACGCCATGGACAAGGGCGAAGAGGCCTTTGAATCCGAGGAGTACTTCTTTATGGCCGACATGGCGGCGCATTTCAACTACCGCCTGACCAAGATGCTCGAAGTCTCTGTCGGTGGCGGCTACCGCATGTTCGCCGGCATCGACAAGAACAACCTCGAGAACATGGACTTCAACACGCCGTTCGGAGAACTGAGGTTCACGATTAAGGAATGATCGATAATTGATGATTGATGATGGATAATGTAACTCGTGGCTGATTCAAGTTTCATTTCCATACGCGGCTGCAGGCTGCACAACCTGAAGAACGTGGACGCCCAGTTCCCGCTGGGCAAGATTACGGTCGTTTGCGGACCTTCCGGCTGTGGAAAGTCGACGCTGGTACTCGACACCCTGCACGGGGAATCCAAGCGTCGCTACCTCGAGACGCTTTCGCCGTTTGCCGCCGAGCTTTTGGGCGGCCGCCGCATCATCCCGCTGGATAGCGCCGAAGGGCTGCCCGCGAGCCTTGCCGTAGGCCCGAGTCACGGAGAAGCCCCCGCCAAGGCGTACGCCCTGAGCATTTCGGAATGCGACTCCACGTTGCGCGGGCTGTTCGCGAAGTTTGCAAGGCCCGCCTGCCCTATCTGCGGCAAGCCCATGGAAAGCCAGAGCCGCGAAGAGATTATCCGCGAGATTGCGGGAATGCCACAAGGGAGCAAATTGCAGTTCCTGGCGCGGGTTGATTCCGAGAAGCGGGCGAATCTCGACAAATTGGCGGCCGTATTCCTGGCGCAGGGATTCACGCGCGCCATGGCCGACGGCGTAATCTATTCGCTTGCCGACCTCACCGAAGCCGAAAAGAAAATCGTCCCGAAAGAATTTTTCATTGTCGTGGACCGCGTGATTGTCCGCGAAAACACACGCACCCGCATTGCCGAAGCTGTGGACGGCGTCTTGAAACTCACGCATGGAGAACTCACGCTGGATATTGGCGGCGAGCGCAAGGTCTACAGCACGGCGCCGAGATGCCCGGAACACGGGGAACAGCTTACAAGGCCGCTCCAGCCCGAAGACCTGTCGCCTTACTCACGCACGAGCGCCTGCCCCGAATGTTCGGGAACCGGCATGGTCGAAGGCGGCGAAGACGACAGCACCGAAGAATGCCCGGAGTGCAAGGGCTTGCGCCTAAAGCAGAGTTTACTCCAATCGGTCATCGACGGCTCCACCTGGAAAGATTTGCTCGAAACGCCGTTCACCGAGCTCGGTCAAAAACTGCACCAGCTGTTCGACAACCGCCTGAACGCGAACCAGAAGCCCGCCTTCAACGCGCTCCTCGACCGCATCGAGGCAATCGTGGAACTCGGTATAGGCTACCTGACCGGCGGAAGGTCTGCCGCGACCCTCTCGGGCGGCGAAATCCAGCGTTTAAGGCTTTCGAGTCTCAGCACCGGGCACCTGAACAACTTGCTCATCGTGCTCGACGAACCGGCCAGCGGCCTGCACCAAAGCGACGTGGACGCCCTCTGGAAAGTCCTCAAGAAGGTGCAGTCCCGTGGAAACACGCTCGTGCTGATTGACCACAACCCCGCTCTCATCAGACGTGCAGACTGGGTGATAGAAATGGGTCCCGGCGCCGGCGAAAAGGGCGGCGAGATTTTGTTCCAGGGAACCGCGAAGGACGTGCTGAAAAATCCGCAGTCGCCGACGGGCGCGTGGATTAAGGGCTTAGACGAGAAAGGGAGATTCCCGACCAAGTCGGGAATGACAGCAAGCAACGCGAAGCAATCTAAAAACGCCGCGGCCATCGACATCAAGAACTTCGCGATGTTCGATATGAAGCCCGTCACCGCGCATTTCCCGGTGCAAAAGTTCAGCGTCATCACGGGCCAGAGCGGTAGCGGCAAGTCTACGCTCCTGTTCAGGAATCTCGCCCCCCGCGCAAGCAAAGGCGAATTCGAAAGCCTCGGCATCCAGGCGCTCTCCGTGCTTTCGACAGGAGACTTCCACGGGAACCGCCGCAGTACGGTCGCTTCGGCCATCAACCTGAGCACGATTCTCCGCGACCTGTTCGCCAAGCTCCCCGAAAGCAAGGTGCGCGGCTATACGGCCTCCAAGTTCGCAACGCACGCCCCAGGTGGCCGCTGCGAGAACTGCAAGGGCGAAGGCGTACTCTACGACCCCGCCGGCTACGAAGAAACGGAATGCCCCGTCTGCCTCGGCAGGCGATTCAAGGACGAGATTCTCGAGGTCCGCTTCAAGTCGCTCTCCATCGCCGACATCCTCGACATGGAAATCGGCGACGCGTACAAGCTGTTCATCAACATGAAACCTTTTGCGGACAAACTAAAGCCTCTCGTGGATACGGGCCTCGACTACCTAAAACTCGGGCAAACCACGGCGCACCTCTCCGGCGGAGAACGTGCGCGCCTGCGCCTTTCCATCGCGCTTGCCCGCGCGAAGGCTCCGAATACATTATTCCTTTTCGACGAGCCTGCCCGCGGGCTTCACAAGACAGATATCGAGCATCTGCTCGCGCTCATCCACGGGCTTACCGAGGCGGGACATACCGTCATCGCCATCGAGCATGCTCAAGATTTTGTAAACGCCGCCGACTACGCGGTGGAACTTTCTCGCCAATAGTTAAAGCGTCGCGTTAAAGCGTCGCATGCGCCGCGATGGTGTAAATCGCGGTCACGTCTTTCGCCTTGAGCGGCACGAAACCCCAGCCGTCGCCCGGGTTGAGCTTTTCGACCAGTTTCGGGATGTCCTCTTCCTTCGCGCCGAGTTCGGCGAAGTTGATGGGCATGCCGATGGAATGCAGGAAGCGGCGGAACGCACGGATGCCTTCCAAAGCAGTCGCCCTCGGGTTCTCGAAATTCATCTGGCAACCGAACACGCGGGTCGCCATCTGTGCAAAGCGCATCACGTTGTG
>CADBLC010000031.1:10885-11748 GCA_902795385.1 Fibrobacter succinogenes
AGGCCCGCGCCATGGGCGCAGTCGTAGAGTCCAGAGAGTTCGTGTTCGATGGCGTGGCTGTTCCAGTCTTGACTGCGCCCGCAGCCCACAATATCGTTGTGGGCTACCGTCCCCGCCCACATGATGTTGGCTCGGACCTGATAGTTGGCGGGGTCGGCAATGGCGCGCGGCCCTTCCTTGATCATCGCCAGGAGCAGGCCCTCGCACAGGCGGTCGGTCGTCTCGACCTCGAGCGTATTCGTGAAATAGCGTTCAAAGATGTGCGCCATGATGTCGGTGATGCCACAGGCCGTCTGGTATGGCGGCAACGTGCAAAGCAGAGCCGGGTTCTGCACCGCGAACTTCGGACGAATCACGTCAGAGCCAATATCGCGCTTGAGCATGCCGTCTTCCTTGGTCACCACGGAAGCGCCACTGCCTTCGGAACCCGCGGCCGCAATCGTCTGCACCACGCCAATCGGGAGCGCATAAAAATCCCAGAAGTCGCCATCGTAAAGGGAACCCACGGCGATGCCCTTGGAGCTATCGATCGTGGAGCCGCCACCAACGGCAAGGATGAAATCTACCCCGTTTGCACGGACCGTCTCGATGCCCTTGTAGATGAGCGTATCGCGCGGGTTCGGCTGAACACCGCCGAGTTCCACGTGCGGGACGCCAACAGCGTCGAGCGAAGCCTTTACGCGGTCAATCAGGCCGGAGCGCACTGCGGAACCGCCGCCGTAATGAATGAGCACCTTCGTGCCGCCATACTTTTTGACGAGTTCACCGCATTCCTTTTCGCGGTCCATGCCGAAGACGAATTCCGTGGGGCTGTAGAAATTGAAATTTTCCATATTCCATCCTTTTTTTGCTAGAAAAATACA
>CADBLC010000032.1 GCA_902795385.1 Fibrobacter succinogenes
GAAGATGGCACAAAAGACAAAAATAAGGTACGCGACAACACTGGGGTACTTGTTCAGTTTCATATAACCTCTTGTGGGGGGACAAGATAGAATTATGAGGATATTTTCCCATTTGGACGGAGTTTATAAAAAACTTACTTTTTGTTTATGTGCCGAACGCTGCGTTTATTGGCGATGTTCATTAGGGTGGCCCAAAAAAGGAATCGGGAAAAGCTAAATTTACAATGAATGTTATGGAGGCTTTCCGTGATTGAGCGAATCCGAACCGTTTCCCTGGCACTACCCTGTGCCATATTACTTTCTTTTTTATTTGTTGCTTGTGGCGACGACGCTTCTAGTGCTTCTTCGAAAGAAGATGCCTTTATCGCGAAGAAGTTCGCGTCTATCGATGAACTCCCGGAATGTACAGGAGATATCCTGGGGATGCTCGCGGATGTTTCTGGTGAGTACTACACGTGCGCTGCTGGCGGATGGATTCCTGTAGACAAGGTTGTCGTTGGTGTCTGCAATATCCCGGCCTGTGACGAGGATGCGGAAGGCGCGAGTGTGTATTCGGTTTCGGACAGTCGCATCTACCACTGTTCCTCCAATACCTGGAAGGGGCTCGACGGCAAGTCTTTTTCGGAAGAAGACTTTATGGGTTGCTTCATAGAATCGGTTATCCAGGATTCCGTGGTGTCGGCTGACTTCCTTAAGAACTGCAATACTTCGCGCGAGGGTGCGCTCTCCGTGGTCGGTAAGAACCTGGTGTCCTGCGCTTCGCAGGAGTGGGTCGACATCTTGGACAAGGTTATTTCGGAAGGTGACCTCCCCAAGTGTGTCGAGAACGGAAGCTACGTGTACGTGTTGAGCAAGCTTGCCGCTTACGAGTGCAAGGATGGCGTTTGGTACAAGGGCGGAGAACCTCTCAGTTCTTCCTCGAAGCCCGTGGCAAGTTCCTCGTCGCAAAAGACAGAGAGTTCCTCTTCGGTCGACAAGAAGAGTTCTTCTTCGGGCAAGTCGTCTTCGTCGGCTCAGTCCTCGAGTTCGCCGGTCAGCTCGGTAACAGTTCCCGAAGACGATGGGACCAAGGTTCGCGGCGTCTGCATGGCCTCGGTCAGGGAGGCTCTCAAGGGTGACGAGATTACCTACACGTTCTATAACCTTGGCGGGACTCCGCTGACGTTCAACTGGATTTTTGACAAGGGCTCGACTCCCGAGAAGAGCGGCCGTGTTTCCCCGGTGGTCAAGTATAACAAGGGTGGAATGCTTTATGCCAAGCTTGTCGTGAACGAGGGGCTCGAGTCCGCGAGCGATACCGTCGTGTGTACCGGGGTGAAGGTGAACGGGATTCCCGTGACGGACTGTAGCTGCGTGCCCGAAAAGAGCGCCATGGTGATAGATGGCGATGCGGAAATTATGCCGGTTGAATGGAATGTGACGGGTTGCTCCGGAGCCGGGCCGTTCAGATACGAGTGGGGTGATACTCCTGTCAAGCTTGATTCCTTTGTGACTTGGCTGCCTCCGGGACTGGGAAGCTTTGCACCGACCCTCACGGTGTACAACAGTGACGGCGAAACCATGGAGCCCGTGTGCAAGCCTGTCGCGGTGACCGGTCCCATAGCGTTCAACTGTTCTGTGAATGACGTGATATTCTCGACGACTTACGAGAGTGGTGCGAACGCGAGCCTCGCTTCGATTCCGGTGACGCTTGTTTCGGATGACGGGCAGTCGGCAGATGAGGATATTTTGCCGAGCAGTTCTTATACTACCCACAACTATAACGATGGCAAGGACTACATGCGCTACTCGTGGGTCAAGCGCACGACGGGCGCCACGATGGTTCTTTCCGATTCGGCTTCGCCCTTGAGTTCCTATGCGGTTATTTATGCTGGCGATACCGTTTGCCGTGCGTCCCGTGCGGTGTGCGGACCTGTTGAAGGAACATCATCCAATTTCATAAAGGGGGATACTTCCCTGTGGACGCTCCGCGTGGATGGAAAACAATACACGCCCAAATCCAGTAACTGGACGATTAAGATGCCTAACGATTTGACCATAACCAGTTCGGATTCCACGATGAAGATTCCGCTGACTTCTTTGGGAACCATTTCTGCGTCGCTCAAGGCATCGGACGGTAAAAAGTCCAGGACTTTCACGTGTAGCGATTTGGTTGTGAGGCCGAATGTTTCCGGGTGTGCCTGTAATGGCCCGGTCCTCCAATCGGAAAGTTCCAATATTGCCCACGATGTGCCGGTTTACGGGTGGTATGTTGACGGATGCGAAAGCGATGGGGAGGAACTGAGGTACTATTGGTACGATGATAATCCTTCCGACTACCGCATGTATGGATATGACTCCACTTCCCATGCGTATTTTTACGATGTTGGCCCCTATGCTCCGAAGGTGTCTGTCTCGAATACCTATGGTGCGTCACAGGAATTGACATGTTCGGAGGCGCAGGCGGTTTACCTCCGTTGCTGGGCCGAACCTTCCACTGTTAAAGTCGGCGATTCTATAAAATGGGTTTATACTTTAGATGGAGGCCGCGAGAATCCCACTTTCTACTGGGAATTTGATGATGGGTATGATTCTTATGACCCGTCAACTGATTCGGTCCCCCAAATGGTACTTTCAAAACGTGCTGCTGTTTCTGCGACGCTGACGTTGAATCGCGGCTTACAGGATGAAGTTACTGAAGATTGTGGCACGGTTGTTCCTGAGCCGCGGGCCGTTACCGGCTGTACCTGCGGTGCACCGGAACTCCTTTCGGAATCGTATAACTACATGGTAAATCCGGTGAAGTACAGATGGCAAGTGACTGGTTGCGATGCGCATGGTGCAACCCCGTTGCAATACCGCTGGGGCGGCTTTGAGCCGCTCGAGAGCGATTCCAGTATTATGGAGTACACCTACACGCAATTCTACAATTTGATGCCTATTGTGACTGTCACGAATGCCGATGGAGCGGTACAGGCTGTTGATTGTGGAAAAGCTTTGTTGGTGATGGCCTCCTGCAGGCCGGATCGGGATACTTCCGAAGCTGGCGAGTCCGTCTCGTGGATTTGGAACTTTTCTGCATCTGAAGTTGGAGGCATTACTGCATTCCTTTGGACTTTCACGGATAGCGAGGGCGAGGTTACCACGTCCAATCAATCCTCGTATATGAATCAGTTCCAGGTGGAGGGTAACGTGTCTGCCAATCTTGTAATCAGTACGGGTTTAGGTTACGCAATATCGGTTGACTGTTCCCCGTTGTATGTGAAACCGAAAGTCAAAACGACCTGCGCATGCGAGAGTGACGTATCCCCAGGGAAGGGGAGTGGCAGCATTGTCAGTTGGACTGTTTCGGATTGTGGCGGTACGGCTCCCTATACGTACGAATGGAGTGATCTTGTAACGCCAGACCCAGAAAATCCGCAGACCGCTTCGGCAACATTCCCCGAATCCGGAACATACAGGCCTAGTGTGACAGTCACGGATTCGGAGGGCATGGAATTGAGTGTCGTTTGTCCTGCGATGAATGTGGAAATCTCGGGGGAGGACTAATATGCTTTCGTTAAAGAAAACTCTGCTTGTCTCCTCCCTCCTGGTTCTTGCTTCGTGCAGCGGTGACGATACGGATGAATGGAATGCCGTTGAAGTCCCGAATGAATTCGATGGACTTATCCTTCCCGATAGCATAGCGCAGTCGGATACGCTTTACGGTTGGTATCTCAAGGATATGGCGCCAGACGCCATGAGCTCCGAAAAAGCGGGAAGCAGTTCCGGGGCTACCAATAGTTCCGGCGCGTCCAGCAGTTCTGCCGGCTCGTGCAGTTCCGGCAAGTCCAGTTCCGTTTCGTCTTCCAGCGGTGCCGTTGAAACGGACGGCGATTCCGTATATGCGAGTGAGGACTACGCCGACGCATCCAAGGTTCGCCTGCTCCCGCCGGCCGGTTTCTATAGCGATATCACGATTCCCGTGCCTGCACCGCAGTACGGCGGTATAATTCGCTGTACGTTCGACGGCTCCGAACCTACGTCCGTGACCACCGCATTCACGAGCCCCTACACGGTCACCAAGAATACGGCGGTGCGCTGTGCGGAATTCCTCGGCGACTCGGTTGCGCGCAAGTCTAGCCACACGTTCTTTATCAACGAGAAGGTCTCCATGCCGGTGGTGGCCATCAGTATCGATCCGTACCAGATGTTCGACCCGCTGAACGGCTACTACAGCCAGGGCGTCCGCTATTGTACCGAGCCGTGCTATGAGGCGAACTACTGGAAAGATATCGAGCTCCCCGTGCATGTGGAATTCTTCGAGAACGGAAGTTCTGCAATGAAGCGTGACTGGCAGATTGATGCAGGCCTTTCCATCATTGGCCAGTGGAGCCGCTACAGGGCCAAGAAGTCCGTTGCCATCAAGATGAAGAGCGAATACCAGGACGGACGTCTCAAGTATCCGATTTTCAAGACGAGGCCGGAAAACAACAAGTTCAAGGCTTTCAACTTGCGCAACAACGGCAACCGCTTTGTGGGCGACTATATCGAGGACCCCATGCTCTCGAGCCTTTTGGAAGGGAGCGGCCTGGATTACCAGAGAAGCCGCCAGGTGGTGGTGTTCTACAACGGAGCCTATTACGGAATTTTTGACTTGCGCGAACGCCTGAACGAGCATTACATCGAAACCAATTACGGCATCGATTCCAAGGAAGTGAACATGGTAAAGCACATCAAGCAGAATGTGACTGCGAGCGGTGGCACCATTGATTCCTACGTCGCGATGCTTGACTTTATCCATACGCATGATTTTTCGACGGACACGGCCGCCTATACGAAGCTTAAGACCATGATGGATGTCGGAAACTATGCGGACTACATGGCTGCCGAAATCTACTACCACAACGGTGACTGGCCCGACAACAACGTCCGTGCTTGGAATACGGCAGATAGGCCGTTCAAGTTCATGGTGTTCGATTTGGATCACGGATTTGGCTGGGACTGGGCCGTGAGCGGGTTCAATTATACGAGCCACAACATGTTCAGCTGGATAAAGCAGGGTGGGACGAACCGCTGCCTAGGGGAGCGCTGTTTTGCTGAAATCTACATCAAGCTGATAGAGAATCCCGATTTTAGGCGTCTCTTTATCAACCATGCTGCGGTCATGCTCGAACATTACCTGAATTACGATAAAGTCGTAGCGGCGACCGACGCGATGACGGCGACGATTCCCACATCCGAGATGGATCGCGACATGAATAAATACCCGAGGAATGAGCACTCCTTTGACAAATTTGGCGCGAATCTCAAATCTTACGCGAGTACCAGGACGAGTATCGTTCGCGCGGAAATCAGTCTAGAATTCGGTCTCGGTCAGGATATTTCTGTTGAGATTGCCTCGACCGGGAAGGGCAAGGTGCTCCTGGACGGCATGACGCTCCCGAGCAACGACTATACCGGAAGGTTCTTTGCCGACAATGACATGCTCCTTACCGCGGTTCCGCTGGATGGCGGTGTCTTTGAAGCCTGGGAAGATGGAAGCAAGGCCAATCCGCGCCTCGTGACACCCGTCCAGGGTTCCAAATTCGTGGCTAAGTTCAAGTAGAATCCTTGTTTTTTTAATAAAAAAATATATTTTTCAATAGGGCCCTAGTCCATAAGCCGAACTAGGGACTTTTTGGGATGCTTTGTTTATCGGCAAGGGATGCGATATGTCAAAGGTACGCTTGGGCAGTTATGGGGCTTTTTGGCTAGCAGTGCACGTCGTCTGTGCATTGGTCTTTTTGGCGTCGTGTGGTGATTCCGACAGTTCGAACAATGCAGAACCGCAGTTTGGTTCGTTTGATGTACCCGTTGTGCAAGACAGTATCGATAGTCCGGCCGTAGACACCCTTGGCCAGAATAATCCCCGTGATACTCTAAAGACATCCGATTCCCTGTTCCACGAAACTACTCATCTCGATTCCTTGAAAGGCAAGGACACCTCCGAAGTCGTAATCCAGGATACTTCCGTGAAGAAGGATCCCACGTTGATGGAAAACATCACGGTCACGGGAACGTTCGGCTACGGCATACTTGATTCCAGGAGCACTGTTGCTGTGCAGGCTCTCGACGAGACGTTCGCGCCGAATGGTTACGCCTTTTCTGCGGTGGTGAATGCCGGGACGTATACGGCTGCGAACGTGAGCTTCCGCCCCCCGTATGCCAGGGCTATTGTCCTCGGGAACGTTACGGACCTGGTGCATGGCGGTACGATAACGCCGAAGGATACCCTGTATGCGCTTGTTGGCCTCCAGGGGAATGCGGGTGTTGCCAATATCAATGTCTTGACATTCCTTAAGTCCGTTTATATGCAGAACCTCTTGAAGGTGCCTGGCAATACCGAGGCTTTGGCGTCCGATGCGGCGTCTACGGCGGTGTGGAACATGTTCGGTTTTGACGCTGCGGAGCTTGGCAGCGTTGATTCTATTACGTCTTTTGCGGCGGGCGAGGCGGGTGCCGCGCTATTGGCCGTGACCGTCATGATGCAGGCGCTCGAGAATGATTCTGTTGCCAATCTCTGGAAGGTGGCCGCGGACTTTGCGGATGGCGGTTGGGACGATCCCGTGGCGCGCGCGAAGATTGCGGACTGGGCGCTTGGCATGGATGTCGAGGACGGGTTTGACAGGATTCACGGGAATGTGCAGAAGCTTGGGCTGGGCGTGGTGCCGGAATTCGAGAAATACATTAGGATGTTCTACATGTCCGAACTCGGTATCCAGGCCTGCAACGAAGCGAATGCGGGCAAGATTGCCTTTTCGACGAATCCCTCGAGCAAGTACTATGCCTCGGCTTATACCGATGTTTCCGTGACCAAGGTCCGCTTTATTTGCGATTCCAGGGATGTTGCCTGGCGCGAGGCGACAGACAGGGAAAAGGATACTTACGAGATGGGGGCAGGCTCCAACGGCGAAATCCGGCAGGGCCTCATCGAAGCGGGAAACCTTTACCGCTATGGGAGTGGCAGTTGGCGTGCGGTGACGTCGGCCAAGGATATTGACGCTTACTTTGTCGACAAGTCCAACATTACCACATTTATCGATATCAAGGAAGTGTACGAGAGCATCAAGGACGATGAAAGGGTCATTTTCTTGCTGCGTCATGGTGAACGCGACAAGGACGCCACGAGCAAGAACAGCGGGCTTACCAAGGCCGGAATCGATTCGGCTAAATCCATGGGCGCGAAGCTCACCAAGTTTGACGAACCGATGAGGCTAGGCGCTTCGGAATTCTACCGCGCTCAGCAGACCGTGATTGCCATCGCCCAGGGCCGAGGCCAGGATACGACCGTCACGGATACGTTCCCCGAACTGAACGACGACTGGTACATGATTGACAGGGAACTGGTGAACCGGGCGGAATCCGATGCCGGCGGCGGCTGGGAGGCGACTTCGTACTATACCTATACCGGGAGGTATTCCGGCGACACGGCTAAAATTCAGGCCTACTATAACTTGGAAGAACGCTCCGCCGAGCTGATTGAAATCTTGCTCGACAAGTACGAAAACGAACCCGACCGGTTCATCATGCTCAGTTCGCACGACAAGCTCATGGTCCCGTTCGTGGCCTACTGCTCGAAGCTTAGGATCAACATGAACATCAAGAACGGCGGAACCTGGATCAACTACCTTGCCGGCATCGCCATAATCTGGGATAAGTCCGGTAACAGGCGCTATGTGGCCTTCAAGGGGCTTAAGAGTGCCTTTTTCCAGGGCTGGTAAAGAAAATTTTTTAAGGGTTCAAAAAATCAGGCGATGTAGAACTTTCGTGTTGAAAGGACGCCCTTTGTTTAAAATTTTAAACACAGTCCACCTTCGGTGGTCAAATCGCCATTCATAACCGATTAACGGGTCAACACCTAATCCACAACACCAAAGTCATACTTTCCCACTCAACTAAGAAACTGAAGTTTCAAGTTTCGTATATCTCTGGAGCCGGGGCCCGCTTCTTCGATCGGCTGCGGGGTCAGGCCTTCGTAGCGCAGAATCTTCTGGATACGGATGTTCTTCACCTTGCCATCGCTCATGGCCTGGGCAACGGTCATGTTCGGTTTGAAGGTGCCCTGCTGTACGCGGCTCCCCGGCAAAGGCAAGCACGGCACCGGCTGCGTGCTCAGTTCTGCAATCCTTGCAAACGTGGCGCTCGGCAAAGATGTGCCTACCGCCTGCGAAATCGCCAAGCAGTACATGAACGAATACCTGCAAAGCGGCGAAGGCCGGCTCGGGTTTTTGGTGTAAGCGAGAGTTTTTTAATTGTCACACGGATTGGGAAAAGCTAACGCTTTTCTATCTTTTGATATGAGTTACATTTTATGGGGTTAGTATTTATGAGAATAATTTCGATAGCGTATTTTTTGGTTGCTTTTGGATTTGTCGCTTGCGATGATTCCAGTACGAGTTCTACGGAACAAAATGCTGATACAGAACAAGTATCATCTTCATCTGTCAATTCGACCGTTGAACAAGAATCTTCTTCTAGTGTCGTTCCAAATGACACGAAGCAATCTAGTTCTAGCGAAAAAGATGTAGAGGTTAAATCGTCTTCATCGATCAACTCGGCTGTAGAACCGGAATCTTCGGCGGAAGGTGAGAATAATTCATCTTCTAGCAGTTTAGTCAATCTCGATGGCTGGATTTGGGACAAGGAAACATATCTGAATCCCGAAATTAATTACGGCACCATGATGGACGAGCGTGACGGTAAAATCTATAAGACAGTAAAGATTGGCGACCAAACCTGGATGGCGGAAAATCTGAATTATTCCGATAGTGTAAAAACTCCGAGCCTCAAGGGCAAAAGTTGGTGTTACAAAAATGATGAGAAATATTGCGATGTTGCTGGGCGCCTCTATACCTGGGCTGCTGCAATCGATTCGGTAAAGTTTGCGAACGATGATGATAACCCGCGCGATTGTGGCAATGGTGAAAAGTGTATCTTTTCTGACACGGTGCACGGAATTTGTCCGCCGGGCTGGCATTTACCGGATACAACGGAGTGGGTTGCTCTGTTCATGGCTGTGGGCGGGCAATCTACGGATCATCCTGGGGAATCCACGGCGGGCTATATTATCAAGACTCAGAGGGGCTGGAACGATTATAAGGGAATTTCCGGCAACGGCTCTGATGTATTTGGTTTCTCCGCATTGCCTGCTGGCCACGGGGATGTTGGCTCCAACAAAGTTTACTTTGACGATTATGGTTGTTACACCGATTTTTGGGGGGCCTATGATTACGGAGGTTCTCTCGCCTATCGCATTGCCTTGAGTTTCGCAGCGCCCGATATTGCGTATCTAGGCCACGGCACTAAGCGGCTCGCTTTTTCTGTCCGTTGTGTAAAGGACTAGTGAGACGGATGTCGAACGGTCATGTAAGAGCGAGACGAACTTATACTCATAGAGCATAACTCAACTGGCGATGTAGAACTTTCGTGTTGAAAGGACGCCCTTTGTTTAAAATTTTAAACACAGTCCCCCTTCGGTGGTCAAATCGCCATTCATAACCGATTAACGGGTCAACACCTAATCCGCAACACGAAAGTCATACTTTCCCAAAAATCACTTGCTTTTATGAGCACTAATTATTATATTAGTGTACAAGAGAGCAGGTGTATAAATGGACTTACGAGAAAAACTTAATATTCTGGGTGACGCGGCCAAGTACGACGTGTCGTGTTCTTCGAGCGGTTCTAACCGCGGGGCGCCCAAGGGCGGGCTCGGTAGCGGCTGCAGTGCGGGAATTTGCCACACGTGGTCGGCCGACGGCCGGTGCATCTCGCTTTTGAAGGTGCTGTTCAGCAATGCCTGCAAGTACGATTGCGCCTACTGCGTCAACCGTCGCAGCAACGATATCCCGCGCGCGACGTTTACGCCCAAGGAACTCATCGACCTCACGCTAGAATTCTACCGCCGCAACTACATCGAGGGGCTGTTCCTCAGTTCCGCCGTTGTCGGGAGCCCCGATGCCACCATGGAAAAGCTTGTTTACGTGGCGAAGGAGCTACGCACGGTCCACCGCTTTGGCGGTTACATCCACCTGAAGGCGATTCCCGGGGCGAGCCCGCGCCTGCTCTACGAGGCGGGCCTCTACGCCGACCGCAGCAGCGTGAACATCGAGATTCCATCCGATAGGCAGTTGCAGTACCTCGCGCCCGAAAAGAATTACAAGTCCATCTACAGCCCCATGAACTTTTTGGCAGAGCGCAAGCTCGAGTACCATGCCGACAGGCGCTTGCGTTCGGCGCCCAAGTTCTTGCCGGCGGGGCAGAGCACGCAGATGATTGTGGGGGCGTCGGGGGAGAGCGACCTGCAGATATTGCGCCTTTCGGCGGGGCTTTACCATAAGCAGCAGATGAAGCGCGTCTATTTTTCGGGATATATTCCCGTCAACGCCGACAAGCGCCTGCCCGCGCTCACGACCAAGCCGCCGCTGTTGCGCGAACACCGCCTTTACCAGGCGGATTGGCTCATGCGCTTTTACAACTTCGGGCACGAGGAGATTCTCGACGAGTCGAACCCGAATCTCGACCCGGATTTGGATCCGAAGGCCATGTGGGCGTTGCGCCATCCGGAGTTCTTCCCGATAGATTTGCAGACCGCCGACTACGAGATGATTTTGCGCGTGCCGGGAATCGGCGTCAAGTCGGCGCAGCTGATTGTGAGCGGGCGCCGTTACTGCACAATCCGCATGGAACAGCTCAAGAAGATGGGTGTCGTTCTCAAGCGCGCGAAATACTTCATCTACAATCCCGACATTCCAGCGAACTTGCGCAGGCTTTACCCCGAGATGCTGCGCCCGATGCTGAT
>CADBLC010000033.1 GCA_902795385.1 Fibrobacter succinogenes
CGTATCGTTACCGCGAATCACCTTGATATTCTTCTTGTCGGCCATGCCCACGAATCCGCCGCCAAGCGTAATGACACCGCTCAGGCGGGTCTGCTGTTCAACGGTAGCGCGGCCAGGGGCCTGCACGGCGCCAAGCACCGAAACGGTCATCTTCTTGGGGCGAACGAGCTGCACCTGAATGTAACGTTCGTCGAACTTGGACGAGAGCAGCTTTTTGATAGCATCCTTCGCCTCGTTCAGTTTCATCTTGTCGACCATCACCATGCCGCAGCTCGGCACCGATATGTTGCCTTCGGGCGAAACCTGCACAACGTCAAAGCCCTTGGGCGTCAAAATTTCAAAGTAGTCGCCCAGGCCGACCGTGTACGTAGAATCAACAGTCGTCTCCAACTTGAGCGGCTCGGTGGCAATGGTGTTTCTCTGGAACTTGCTGTCTTGCCCCTGGAACGTAGGCAAGGCCGTAGGCATGGCCATGCTTTCGTCTGCGGAGGCGGCAAATCCATAGGCCGCCATCAACAATATCAAAATAGCGAACATGGGGAATAATATACAAAAAAGTCCGGCTGCAAAACAGCCGGACCCTTTTTTAAGCGCATTGCACTAGTTGGCAGACTTGCTCTCGCCTTCGACCATGCTCACGGCATCGGACTTGGCGGGTTCGGCAGCCTTCTTGGCCTTGGCAACGATCTCGTCTTCGACGAGGCCGATGAGGGCCATTTCGGCGGCGTCACCAGCGCGGTTCGGGCCGAGCTTGATGATGCGGGTGTAGCCACCGTTACGGGAAGCGTAACGCGGGCCAATCGTGTTGAACAAATCCTGGAGGACCTTCGGGTCCATAACGAAGCGGGCAGCTTCGCGACGGGCAGAGAGGTCACCCTTCTTTGCATAGGTAATCATGCGTTCCACGTTAGAGCGAACAATCTTCGCCTTGTGGAGAGTCGTGCGCACGTAGCGGGCAGACTGTTCCGCTTCCATGCCCTTGCCGATGATGGATGTGGTAAGGGCGCGGAGGATGGCACGCTTGTGTTGGGAGTTAACACCCAGTTTCTTGTTTTTTACACCGTGTCTCATTGTTAATCCTTCAAGTAATCATCGACGTCCATGCCAAAAGAGAGGCCCATGGAGGTCAACACCTCGTTAAGTTCCACCAAGGACTTCCTACCGAAGTTCTTGTATTTGAGCATATCGTTTTCCTTGTTGCGCACAAGTTCGCCCACGGTATGGATGTTGGCCATACGGAGGCAGTTGCTGGAACGAACGGAGAGTTCGAGTTCGTCCACGCGGGTGCGCAGGAGCGTTGCAATACGCTGACGTTCTTCATCCATTTCCAGTTCTTCGGGGCTCTCGAGGTCGCCTTCGAAGTTGATGAAGATTTCCAGGTGATCGACGAGGAGCTTCGCAGCGTAAGCGAGAGCGTCTTCGGGATCGATGGAACCGTCAGTCGTGATTTCAAGTTCCAAGCGGTTGAAATCGGTACGCTGTCCAACGCGGGTATCGCTGATGTGCATAGCGACCTTCTGCACCGGGTTGAAGTTGGCGTCCATGGCGATAACGCCAATCGGAGCGTCCTTGTCCTTCAGCTCGTCGGCAGTGACATAGCCACGGCCGCAGGAGATCTTCACGTCCATCGACAGAGAAGCGTTGCCGTTCAGTGTCGCGATATGGACATCCGGAGTCAAGATAGCGACGTTCGGATTGTCCATGAAGTCCTTCGCCGTGACTTCGCCATCACCGGACATGTCCAGGTGAAGGGTTTCGTCGTGGTCGGAAAGGAGCTTCACGCGGATGCTCTTGAGATTCAGGATAATGTCAGTGACATCTTCCTTGACACCCGGAATGGTAGAAAATTCCTTTTCCACGCCTTCGATTTTCACGGAGACAATAGCCGCACCCTGCAGGGAAGAGAGGAGCACGCGACGGAGGGCGTTGCCGAGGGTGATACCCCAACCACGTTCCAAGGCTTCTACGACAAACTTGGCGTAGCGGCCGTCTTCGCCGGTTTCCACTTTCTGGAAGCTGCGCGGCATCTGAAGTGATTTCCACATCATTGGCGATACCTCTTTGGATTAGATTCTTCTCTTCTTTTTAGGACGGCAACCATTGTGCGGAATGCCCGTCACGTCTCGAATAGAGAGAACTTCGAGGCCCGCATTCTTGAGAGCGCGGACGGCAGATTCACGGCCGCCACCGGCACCCTTAACGCGGACGTCCACCTTGCGCATGCCGAGGTCGAACGCCTTGTGGGCGGCGGTTTCGGCAGCGAGCTGAGCGGCGAACGGAGTGCTCTTGCGAGAGCCCTTGAAGCCAGAGTTACCCGGAGAGCCCCAAGCCACGACGTTACCGCGAGCATCGGTGATAGAAACGATAGTGTTATTGAAGGAAGCGAACACGCAGGCAATACCCTGGATGTCGATACGCTTCTTGCCCTTCTTGACCTTTTCTTCAGTAGCGGCTGCGGCCGGAGCTTCAGCAGCGGCAGCAGTTTCCTTGATTTCTTCTTCAGCCACGATGAATCTCCTTACTTCTTCTTGTTAGCCACAGTCTTCTTGGGGCCCTTACGAGTGCGGGCATTGGTACGGGAACGCTGACCGCGGACCGGGAGGCCCTTGCGGTGGCGGATGCCGCGATAGCAACCAATATCCTGCAAACGCTTGATGTTCAGGGTAATTTCCGCGCGGAGCTGACCTTCCACGGAGTATTCGTCTTCGAGGAGATGACGAATCTTACCTTGTTCTTCTTCGGTGAGGTCATCGCACTTCTTGTTCTTGTCGATGCCCAGCTGAGCACAGACCTTGTTTGCGGTGAACAGACCGACACCATAGATCGCCGTCAGACCGTACTCGACAGTCTTGTTTTTCGGCAAATCGACACCAGCTATACGTGCCATACGATCTCCTTATCCCTGCTTCTGCTTGTGACGGGGGTTCTTCGAACAGATGATGCGCAATACACCCTTGAGGCTTTGATTTTCATAGGTTTGACCTTCTTTGAAAATACCTATTACTTGTAACGGTAAGTGATTCTCCCACGATTGAGGTCGTAGGGAGAGATTTCTACCAACACTTTATCGTCCGGCAAAATTCGGATGAAATGCCGACGCATCTTTCCTGAAACGTGAGCGAGAATCTCGTGGCCATTTCCGAGTTGGACACGGAAGAAAGCATTGGGGAGGGCTTCCAACACAACGCCTTCGACTTGTATGCCTTCTTCTTTAGCCACTAAGATGCCATCCTGCCGCGAATGCGGCCGCTCTTCAGGAAACCTTCATAATTCATGGTATGCAACTGGGCTTCGAGTTGACGAAGAGTATCCAGAGCCACACCGACCACGATAAGCACCGAGGTGCCCCCAATATAGAAACTCATATTGAGAGCGTCTTTCAGGTACCAGGGCGCAACGCTAATAAAAGCGAGGTAAAGCGATCCCGGCAGAGAAATACGGGTCAAAACGTGGTCAATATATTCTGCAGTCTGCTTACCCGGACGAATTCCCGGTATAAACCCACCAGACTTCTTCAGGTTTTCGGCAATGTCGTTAGGGTTGTACTGGATTGCCGTGTAGAAGAAGGTGAAGAATATAATCAGGAGTGCGTCAGCCACGCTGTAGGCCAGGTGGCCAGGGATGAACGCAGTAGCAAAAGCCTGCATGACAGACACATTCGGGAACCAAGATGCAATCATAGCTGGAATGAACATGATGCAGCTTGCGAAAATCACGGGAATCACGTTAGCGGTATTCACCTTGAAGGGCAAATAGCTGGACTGACCACCCATGACCTTGTTTCCGACGGTCCTGCGAGGACTTTGGAGTGGAATGCGACGGGTCGCCTGCTCGACGAACACGATGAAGCCGACAATCAGGACCACGACAGCGAGAATGAAGATCTCGATGGCGAGGGGCTGGATGCCTTCCTTCAGCATTTCCGTTTCTGCCAAGACGGCCCGCGGAAGGCCGCCGACGATACCGGCGAAAATTATAAGAGAAATACCGTTACCCACACCGTGCGAGGTAATCTGCTCGCCCAGGTACATCACGAAAACCGTACCGGCGGTGAAGGTCAGGGTAGCAAGAAGACGGAAGCCGACGTTACCGGCGCCGCTGGCAAAGTCGTCCGCGAGGGCCGAAACGCCTGCACCGGTAGCTGTCGTCACCTTGAGCGAGGAAAGCCATACGGAAATACCCCATCCCTGCAAGGCGGAAAGAACCACCGTGAAGTATCGGGTATACTGGTTCAGCTTCGCACGACCTTCCTGACCCTCCTTCTGGAGCATCTGGATGGCGGGAATAACGGAGCCCATCAACTGGATGATAATGCTCGCGCTAATGTACGGCATGATACCCAGAGCGAAGATCGTCGCTTTCGCGAACGCACCGCCCGTGAAGGAGTCGTACAGGCCAAACAAGTTGTTCGAGTTTTTGAAGTACTCGGCCAGCACGGCCGCGTTGACTCCAGGGATGGTGATGTGGGCGCCAAGGCGGTAGATGATCAAGACGGCGAGCGTGAAGAGCAACTTCTTACGCAGGTCCTCGATCTTGAACGCATTGACGAACGCATCTATAGCTTTCTTGAGAGCTTCCATTAGACGATCTCGACTTTGCCGCCAGCAGCTTCAATGGCAGCCTTTGCCTTTTCGCTGATGGCGTTAACCTTTACATTGATAGCCTTATCGATAGAGCCGAATGCAAGAACCTTGACCGGGAGGTCGATGTTCCTGATGAAGCCCTGGTCAAAGAGAGCCTGGGCGTCGAATTCGGTCACGCTGCAAGCAGCGAGGCGCTTGAGATTCACGATCTGGAATTCAATGCCGGCGTGCTTGAAGCCGCGCTTCGGGATACGACGGTGAATCGGCATCTGGCCGCCTTCGAAGGCGACACGACCGGCCTTAGCACTCTTACGAGCGCCGGCACCCTTCTGGCCACGGCCAGCGGTGGTGCCCCAACCGGAACCCGGACCGCGACCAATGCGCTTGCGGCTCTTGCCCTTGGCAGCCTTGCCAGGATTGAGAGTATTGAGTTCCATGTACTAGATCTCCTCGACCTTGACCATGTCGACCACGGCATTGATCATGCCCTGGATGGTGGGGGTCAAATTGTGTTCAACAGTTTGTCCGATCTTGCGGAGGCCGAGGGCCTTCACGTTGGCGCGGTGCACCGGCAGACGGCGGACAGTACCCTTAATCAAAGTAATACGAACTTTCTTCATACGGTATTACTCCTTAGGCTTCGAAACCGCGCAACTTGGCGCAGTCCTGTTTGTTCTTCTGAGAAAGCAGGCCTTCCAGGCAAGCGCGAACGACCGTGCTCGGGTTGGAAGAACCGTGAATCTTCGTGAGGATGTTGCGCACACCGGCGAGTTCGAGAACAGCACGGGCAGCAGCACCGGCGATAACGCCAGTACCCGGAGCAGCCGGCATCAAGAGAATGCGGGTAGAACCGGCCTTCACTTCGATGTCGTGCGGGATGGTGCCGTCCAGGAGCTGGACTTCGGCAATGTTGCGCTGAGCGGCTTCGGTACCCTTGCGGATAGCTTCGGAAACTTCCTTAGCCTTGCCGAGGCCAACGCCCACCTTGCCGTTCTTGTTGCCAACGACAACGAGAGCGGAGAAGGACATACGGCGACCGCCCTTGACGGTCTTGGCGCAACGGTTGATGTGTACAACCTTGTCTTCAAATTCAGAAACTTGAGCTTCGCGTTCCAAAGTGTACCTCACTAGAATTTGAGTCCGCCTTCACGAGCTCCCTCAGCGAGAGCCTGAACGCGACCGTGATAGATGTAACCGCCGCGGTCGAAGACCACGGATTCAATGCCCTTGGACTTTGCGACTTCGGCAACCTGGAGACCGAGCTGCTTAGCCTGCTCCGACTTCGTCATTTCGCCGAACTTGCCCTGGAATTCCTTGGCAGTCGTAGCGACCTGAACGAGAGACTTGTTGTTTTCGTCATCAATAATCTGGGCGACCATGTGAGACAAGGAACGGCGAACGGCCAAACGAGGGCATTCTGCAGTTCCGACAACAGACTTGCGCACACGTTCGTGGCGTGCGATTCTGGACTGGATTCTTTTTTTAGCGATTGCAGTCATAGTTTACCCTTATTTACCTGTCTTCTTACCTTGCTTACGACGGACAATTTCGCCAGCGTACTTGATGCCCTTGCCCTTATACGGTTCAGGCTTACGGTACTTGCGGATTTCCGCGGCAGCCTGGCCGACCTTCTGCTTGTCGATGCCGGAGATGGAAATCTTCAGCGGGTCAACAGCCTTGAGTTCGACGCCTTCCGGAGCCTTGAAAATGACCGGATGAGAGAAACCGAGAACGAGGTTCAGGTCCTTGCCCTTCTGCTCAACGCGGTAGCCCACACCGACAATCTCGAGAGTCTTCTCGAAACCCTTGGTCACGCCTTCGACCATGTTGGCAACGAGGGCGCGGGTGGTACCGTGCATAGCGCGGGTGAACTTTTCGTCGTTCGGACGGGAGAAGGAAAGCTGGTCGCCTTCGAGCTTGATCTGGATCAGTTCGTGAACCGTGGTTTCAAGCTTGCCCTTCGGGCCTTCAACTTTGATGTTCTGACCGTTGACGTTAACCTTAACGCCAGCCGGGATAGTGATAATTGCTTTACCGATACGGGACATCTTTACCAAACCTTTGCGATGACTTCACCACCCACCTTCTGTTCGCGGGCTTCGTGGTCGGTCATGACACCTTTAGATGTGGAGATGATTGCGTAGCCGAGGCCGTTACGGACACGCGGAAGCTTGGCGACGTCAACGTAGTGACGAAGACCAGGCGACGACACGCGCTGGATGCCTTGGATAGCGGAAACGCCCTTCGTGTAGCGGAGCAGGACCTTGAGCATTCCCTGCTTGCCGTCATCCACGACGACGAACTTCTTGATGAAACCTTTTTCCTGCAGAACGCGGGCGATTTCACGCTTCAGGTTGCTGGCAGGAATGTCAACCACAGGCAGCTGCGCCTTAGCGGCGTTGCGGATGCGGGTGAGCATATCGGCGATTGTATCTGTCATTGCCATTTGTACTCTCCTTACCAGGACGACTTTGTGATACCGGGGATTTCGCCGGCGAGTGCCATTTCGCGGAAGCAAATACGGCAAAGGCCAAAGCGGCGCATAAAGGCGTGCGGCCTACCGCAACGCTTGCAACGGTTGTACCCACGAACGGTAAACTTCGGAGTACGCTTGCATTTTTCAATCATTCTTCTGCTTGCCATGGTATTACCTTACTTACGGAAGGGGAGTCCAAGATTTTCGAGCAGGGCACGGCCTTCTTCATCCGTCTTGGCGGAAGTCACGAAGGAAATGTCCATACCGAACGTACGGGAAACCTTGTCGATATCGATTTCGACAAAGATGGTCTGTTCCTTGATACCGAGGGTAAAGTTACCACGGCCATCGAAACCACGGCGGGCAAGACCACGGAAGTCACGCACACGCGGGAGGTTGATGTTGATGAAACGGAACAGGAAGTCCCACATGTTGTCGCCATGGAGGGTCACCTTGGCACCGATGCCAATGCCTTCGCGCAGGTGGAACTGGGCGATAGCCTTCTTGGCGTTGGTCACGATGGCCTTCTGGCCGGTGATGGCGGTGAGGGTGTCAACGGCTTCGTCGAGAATCTTGCGGTTCTGGGAAGCGGCGCCCACGCCCATGTTGACCACGATCTTTTCGAGACGCGGAATTTCCATCACGTTCTTGTAGGCAAACTTTGCTTGCAAGGCCGGAACTACTTTTTCGAGATAAAATTGCTTCATCTGGTTCATTGTTACACAGCCTTTCCAGTCTTCACACTGGTACGAACGCCCTTCTTACCCTTTTCGCGGACGATGCGGGTACGGACAGGGGTATTGCCTTCGAGGAGCATCACGTTGGAGATGTCAATCGGCATTTCCTTCTCGATGATGCCACCGGTTTGGTTGGTCTGGCTCGGCTTCTCGTGACGCTTGCGGACGTTCACGCCCGAAACGGTCACCTTTCCGGCCTTGACACTGATCACGGTGCCGGTCTTGCCCTTGCTGGCACCGGAAATCACCTTGACGTTATCATTCTTCTTGATGTTAGCCATTACAGAACCTCAGGTGCGAGGGAGATGATCTTCATGTAATTTTTTTCGCGGAGCTCACGAGCCACCGGTCCAAAAATACGGGTTCCACGCGGTTCGCCATCCTTGGTGATGAGAACAACTGCGTTGTCCGAGAAACGAATGAACGTTCCGTCCGGACGGGAGATTTCTTTGCGCGTACGCACGACAACGGCGTCGGCCACGGAACCCTTCTTCACCTTGCTCTGGGGGATAGCGTCCTTGACGGCTACCTTGATGACATCACCGATGCTAGCATAGCGACGGTTGGTGCCACCCAAAACACGGATGCAGGCGACTTCCTTGGCTCCACTGTTGTCAGCCACGACGAGTCTGGTTTCTTCTTGAATCATAATTCGCCTTACTCCAGGAGTTTACTTCTTCTTTTCCACAATGCGGACCAAGCGCCAGCGCTTCGTCGCAGAGAGCGGACGTGTTTCCATGATTTCCACCAGGTCGCCTTCGCCGGCTTCGTTGTTTTCATCGTGAGCCTTGAGCTTCTTGGTGGTGGTCATGATCTTGTTGTACATCGGATGACGCTTACGGTTGACGACTTCGACCGTGATGGTCTTGTCCATCTTGTCAGACGTAACGACACCCTGTTTGACTTTACGAAGGTTTCTATCCATTTCCTGCTCCTGCCGGCTTATGCCTTGGCCTTTTCGCTGAGGATGGTCTTGATACGGGCGATGTCCTTGCGGGTCGTCTGAATCACAGAGGGTTTTTCCAAATTACCGAGCTTCGCAGTCATACGGTAATTGAACAAATCGAGATTCAACTGAGCCAGTTTTTCCTTGAGCTGGTCAACGCCCAGTTCCTTCAATTCACGTGCTTTCATTAGATCTCCGATTCTTCGATAATTTTGCACTTAAGGGGGAGCTTCTGAGCCGCGACATGGAGAGCTTCCATGGCGAGGTCACGTTCGACACCACCCATTTCAAAAAGGATGCGACCCGGGAGAATCACGGCAGCCCAGAATTCCACAGCGCCCTTACCCTTACCCATACGGGCTTCGGCAGGGTGACGCGTCACCGGCTTGTCGGGGAAAACGCGGATCCACACGCGGCCACCACGCTTGATCTTACGAGTCATAGCGATACGGGCAGCTTCCAGTTGGCGAGCCGTCAGCCAGCACTTTTCAAGAGCCTGAATGCCGAATTCGCCGAAGGCCATGTAGTTGCCGCGGGAGGCGACGCCCTTCATGCGGCCTTTCATCTGCTTACGATGTAATGTTCTTTTAGGACTCAGCATAATTACTTCTCTCTCTTGTTATCGGACATGACGTCCTTGCCAATCTTTTCACCGTGCATGACCCACACCTTGATACCGATGGCGCCATAGACGGTCTTAGCAATGGAGGTTGCATAATCGATGTCGGCACGGAGAGTGTGCAGAGGCACGCGGCCTTCGGCATACTTCTCGACGCGGGCGATTTCGGCACCGCCGAGGCGGCCACCGCACTGCACCTTGATACCTTCCACACCCATGCGCATGGCGCTCTGGATGGCGCGCTTCATGGCGCGGCGGAAGGAGATACGCTTTTCGAGCTGACGAGCGATGTTTTCAGCGACCAACTTGGCATCCGTTTCCGGGCGCTTGATCTCGTGGACGCTAATATAGATTTCTTTACCGGTGAGGAACTGGAGTTCGCTCTTGACGCGTTCCAATTCTTCGCCCTTCTTGCCGATGATGATACCCGGACGGGCGGTAAAGAGGTTGACGTTCACCTTCTTGACAGTGCGTTCGATGCCAACCTTGGAGAGGGAGGCGTGTTCGAAGCGCTTCATCAGGTAACGGCGGAGCACGATATCCTCATAGAGGAGATCGGCAAAGTTGTCTTCGGCATACCACTTGGATTCCCAACCGCGGATGACGCCAAGACGAAGACCATTGGGATGACTCTTGTGACCCATTGTTAATTCTCCTTGTCTGCGACGATTACGGTGATGTGGGAGAGCGGCTTTTCGATACGGAAAGCACGGCCCTGGGAACGCGGGTGGATACGCTTCATGATCGTGCCACCATCAGCGGTGATGGTCTTGATCACGAGTTCTTCGGCAGCGACCGGAGCGGCAGACTTCTGCTTGAAGTTTGCGACAGCGGACTTGAGGGCGTTCTCGATGAGCGGGGCGCCCTTGGTCTGCGTATGGAGGATGGAGAGCATCGCGAATGCTTCGTCGACGCGCTTTCCACGAACCAGGTCCACAACGCGGCGGAGCTTGCGTACGCCGTAACGGACGTTTTTCACTTTAGCAACAGCTTGCATTATTTGCCTCCAGCAGAGGTTTCAGTCTTGCGATGGCCACGGAAAGTACGGGTCATGGCAAATTCGCCGAGCTTATGGCCGACCATGTTTTCAGAAACATAGACCGGGAGGAACTGCTTTCCGTTGTACACGGAGAAAGTAAGTCCGACCATATCCGGGACGATTGTGGAACGACGGGACCAGGTCTTGATCGGCTGCTTCTTGTCGGAGCCAGCCATAGCCTGGGCTTTGCTGAGAACGTGGGAATCCACGAACGCACCTTTCTTAAGGGATCTCGACATGAATTAGGCCCTCTTCTGACGACGGCGCACGATGTACTTATCGGTACGCTTATTGTTACGAGTTTTAGCACCCTTGGAGTTCTTACCCCACGGAGAGCACGGATGACGACCACCAGAGGTACGTCCTTCACCACCACCGAGCGGGTGGTCGACCGGGTTCATCACCACGCCGCGGACGGCGGGACGCTTACCGAGCCAGCGAGAGCGGCCGGCGGAGCCCGAGGATTCATTCATGTGATCGATATTGGAAACCTGACCGACAACAGCGAGGCAGTCTTCGGAGATGTAGCGGACTTCGCCACTCGGGAGACGCACCTGGCAGAGCTTGCCGTCCTTGGCAACGAGTTCGGCAGCGGCACCGGCGGAGCGGACCAGCTGGGCGCCCTTGCCCGGCTTCATTTCGATGTTGTGGATCAAAGTGTTCAGCGGGATATCGCGGATCGGGAGAGCGTTACCTACGCGGAACTCGGCACCTTCGCCAGAGTTGAGCACGTCGCCAACCTTGATATCGGCCGGGGCGATGATGTAGGCGCGCTTGCCGTTCTGGTACTTGACCAGGGCGATACGAGCGGTACGGTTCGGATCGTATTCAACGGTTTCAACCGTGCAGGGGATGCCTGCGAACTTGCGCTTGAAGTCGATGAGACGATACAGCTTCTTGTGGCCACCACCGCGACGGCGGGAAGTGATTTCACCAGCGTTGTTACGGCCGGAGCTACGCTTGATGCCTTCGGTGAGCGGCTTGTACGGCTTTTCCGCAGTGATTTCCTTGCGGTCACCAATCTGCTTGTAGCGCAGCGTCGGGGTAAGAGGGCGATAAGATTTCAGACCCATGATTATACTCCTTCGAACTCGGCAATCTTTTGCCCGGCCTTGAGTGTGATGTAGGCCTTCTTCCAGTTGGACTTCTTGCCGGCGACCATGCGGACGCGCTTGATCTTACCGCGGTTGATGAGCGTATTGACCGAAGCGACCTTGACATCAAAGCGCTTTTCGATAGCGGCCTTGATCTCGTCCTTGCTGGCGTCCAGGGCAACCTTGAACACATACTTGCGAGCACCGGACTTCGGATTCACCATGTTCCTGGTGGTTTCTTCGGTCACGTGCGGCGCAACGAGAATTTCATGAATTTCTTTCATTAGCGGCCTCCTTCAAGTTCTGCGAGAGCAGCCTGGGAGATGACAACGTTGTTGGCGCGGACGATGTCGTAGGTATTGACATCTTCGACGCGGGCGCAACGGCACCAAGGAATGTTGTTGGAGGACAGGTAGAGGTTCTGGTCCTTCGCGCTAACAACCAGGAGAACGTTACGCTGTTCGATACCGGACTTGGCGAGAACGGCGAGGAGGTCCTTGGTCTTCGGGGCGTTGAAGCTGAGAGCTTCGAACACGAAGAACTTGCCTTCCTGGGCCTTCGTAGCGAGGGCGGAGTGGAAAGCGATCTTCTTGACCTTCTTGTTCACCTTTTCGAAGTAGTCATGAGCCTTGGGACCGTGAGCCTTGGCACCGCGAACCCACACAGCGGAGGTGTTCTGACCGGAACGTGCACGACCCGTGCCCTTCTGCTTCCACGGCTTCTGGCCACCGCCGCTGACTTCGGACTTGGTCTTGGTCTTGGCGTTGCCCTGGCGGAGGTTGTTCAAAATGGCCTTGATGTGGAGGTACATGCAGACCTTGTTGATTTCCTCATCGAACATTGCCGGGAGCTGGATATCATTCTTAAAATCGCCTGTTGCGGCGAAAAGCTTTGCACTAGCCATTAGTCTTTCCTCACCACGATAATGCTGTTCTTCGGGCCCGGGACAGCGCCACGGACGAAGATCAGGTTGCGGTCGCCGTCAACCTTGACGACCTGGAGGTGCTTGACGGTCACTTTCTTGTTGCCGTATTGACCAGGCATACGCTTGCCCGGGAACACGCGGCCCGGATAGGAGTGAGCGGACGTACCACCCGGTTCGCGCATGTTGTGCGTACCATGGGAACGAGGACCGCTGTGGAATCCGTGGCGCTTGATGGCACCAGAGAAACCGTGACCCTTGGAAATGCCGGAGACGTTAACCATCTTGGCATCGGCGAAGTCGGCAGCACCGAATTCCTTGCCAACCGGCCAGGATTCGAGATCAGCGACGTCAAATTCGGCGAGGTGTTCACGAACAGCAACGTCAGCCTTCTTGAAGTGGCCGATTTCAGCCTTGTTGGCACGCTGTTCCTTCTTAAGACCAAAGCCGATCTGGACAGCAGTGTAACCGTCCTTTTCTTCTGTCTTGTGAGAGATGACCACGCACGGACCGGCTTCGAGAACCGTGACAGGGACGCATTCGCCCTGTTCCGTGAACACTTGGGTCATTCCCAACTTCTTTGCGAGAATACCGTTCATTGTTATTAGACCTTAATTTCGACTTCGACACCAGCCGGCAAGTCAAGTTTCATGAGGGAATCAACAGTTTGCGGCGTAGCATCGAGGATGTCGATCAGACGCTTGTGCGTACGGGATTCAAACTGTTCACGAGAAGTCTTGTCGATATGCGGAGAGCGGAGCACCGTATACTTCTGGACTTTCGTCGGGAGAGGGATGGGTCCCGCAATGCGGGCACCCGTTTGCTTAGCTGTATTCACGATGTCTTGAGCAGAGCGGTCGATCATACGATGATCGAAGCTCTTCAAGCGAATACGGATGCGTTCACCAGCCATGATTATTCCTTACTTGATGATTTCGGTTACAGAGCCAGCACCCACAGTACGGCCACCTTCGCGGATGGCGAAGCGGAGCTGCTTTTCCATAGCGATCGGGGCGATGAGGGTCGTGTGGATCGTCACGGTGTCGCCCGGAGTCACCATTTCCACGCCTTCCGGAAGCTGGATCGTGCCAGTCACGTCGGTGGTGCGGAAGTAGAACTGAGGACGGTAGCCGTTCATGAACGGCGTGTGGCGGCCACCTTCGTCCTTCGTCAGGACGTAGATCTCGGCCTTGAATTCGGTGTGCGGAGTGACGGACTTCGGTGCGGCGAGCACCATGCCACGGATCACGTCCTTCTTTTCGGCGCCGCGGAGGAGCAGACCGACGTTGTCGCCAGCCTGGGCGTCGTCGAGGAGCTTGCGGAACATTTCAACGCCCGTAACGACGTATTCGACAGTCTCGCCGAGGCCGACGCGTTCGACCTTGTCGTTCAGGTGCACAACGCCGCGTTCGATACGGCCGGTAGCCACAGTGCCGCGGCCCGTGATCGTGAAGATGTCTTCGATCGGCATCAGGAACGGCTTGTCGGTCTCGCGGGCCGGAAGCGGGATGTAGGTGTCGCAGGCGTCCATGAGTTCCATCACCTTGTCCTGGTAGGCAGGGTCGCCTTCGAGGGCCTTGAGGGCGGAACCGCGGATGATCGGGGCGTTGTCGCCGTCAAATTCGTACTTGGACAGGAGCTCGCGGACTTCCATCTCGACGAGGTCGAGGAGTTCCGGGTCGTCCACCATG
>CADBLC010000034.1:0-8928 GCA_902795385.1 Fibrobacter succinogenes
GAACCCACGAATAGCTTTGCTGCCGTAGCCTTTGGCACCGGCCTCACCAAGTTCATCGCATTCGACAACAGCGAAAACCTCGGCTTCACGACCGTCGGTATTGCCGGTAAGTCTTTCGGTGTCGCTCTTTCCTATGCTCTCGGAAAGAACTTCACTTCTACCGAAACCACCAACCCCAACACCAAGACCACGAGAGACCAGTACACCGTTTCTGCCGGTGACCGCCTCGACCTCACCGCGGCCTTCCCGATTGGTGGTCTCGATCTCACCATCCACGGCATGTGGCGCACCAGCCGCAACGAGACCAGTTCTACGGTCGAAACCAAGTCCGCCAACAACTCCACCAAGGACGAAAGGAATCCGGACTACTGGGATATCGGCGGAAGCGCTATGATTACCAACGGTCCGTCTGCCAAGAACATCTCCTGGGCTGCCGGAATCGCTGCCGTGCGTAACGAACTCTACACCGAACGCAAGTACAAGGACAAAGCCAATCCGGATAACAACGTGACCACCAAGGTCACCGACCCGAACGCCCGTACGACTGTCGAGCCGGAATTCAATGTCGGCGGCACAATCCTTTCTGGTGAAAAGTCCCGCGTTCTTCTCGGCTTGAACACCTACGTTCCCCTTACCTTCTACGATAAAATCAAGGAAAAGGCTGAGGACGAAGATGATAACGTGAACAAGGACGACTACTTCACCATGGGCATCTACACCACTCCGAATATCTTCGCAGAACTCGGCCTCGGCAACTGCTGGATGGTCTTCGGTGGTGCGAGCTACGTTTGGACGCTGTTCTCCATGGACAACGAAGAGTTCATCACGGACTACACCGACAAGGACAACAAGACAACGACAAAGAGCATGATCATCAATTCCAAGACTGGAACTGTGACTGTCTCTGCCGGCACCCGCTTCCAGTACAAGAACTTTGCACTTGAAGCAAGCATCGCCAACAACTTCTACAACAACCCGCTTACCGGCTTCAACGGCGGCAACATGATCGCCAACCTCGGCGGCTTCCTCAACTTCTAATAGGAGAAACATTGCCGCAACATTGTTGATTTCTGCCCTCTCCGCCTGCACCGCTGCTGATGATACCACCATCTCCAGCCCGCGCTCCACTGGAACACCCGCTCCGGACAACGGAGACAGCAACAAGACTGGTATCTCCGAACTTTGCAGCGACTACACCGTCGAACAGAGCCTTGGCGACGTCACTCTCTACTTCTGCGAAGACGACGACAAGTACTATGGCTGCGAAGGTGCTCGTTGCCAGGTTATTGACGATTACGAAGAACTCTAATCGTTCATCCATAACGACATTAAAGGGATAGGCCTAGCGCCTATCCTTTTTTATTTGTATTCCGGAAGAGATTCGATGGGTTTGAAGCGAAGGGAATCCCCGTCCAGGGCAAAATACCTGACCGCATCCCCCAGGGCAAGCATCACGTACTTGGGCTTGAGCAATTTGAGGTACCTGTTCAACTGCGCCTGGAGCGCCTGCCAGGTGTACTCACCGGGAGCCTTGCATTCCACCAGGAGCCACGGCTTGTCGAGCGCGGCGCCCTCGCGGAAGTTGTTGACGACAATGTCGACGCGGTCATCCGTCTTGGGGTCGATAGCGCATAGGCCGAACTCCACCGCAATGAGGTGCGCGGGAACCTTGACCTCGTTCAGCAAGAACTGGATAGTCGCCTGGCGCACGTATTCTTCGGGCGTGGCGGGCACATCCTTTTTGCGGATGGGGTCATATAGCGTTCCGTGGGGCATATAATTAATTGATAATTGATAATTGATAATTGATAATTGATAATGGATAATGGATGATGGATGACGGGTTCATAAAATAAAAATTTTTCGGCGGGGTTGACACTTCACAAACCTATGAACTATATTTAGAACCGTGAACAAATTCTTTGGACAGACCTCCATCGCAGCAGCGATTGCAGCAAGCCCGGCAGCAGCCCGAGCTATTATGGGGCTGTCCAGAGAAACCAAGATCTGAGAAGCATAACGCTAAAATCCAGATGAAAAGTTTCAAGGGCAGCCCCGTAACAGGCAGCCCTATTTTTTTACCCTCAAACTTTAACTATAAACCAGGGAATCGGAAGTTCTTAGACAAATATTATTCTATAATTACGCTGTAAAATTTGAGAATTTTCGATACCTATACAGGAGCATAAAATGCGCAGAAGACTATTGAGCGAAGGTGCCAAGGAACTCTCTTACGAAATCCGCGAGATCGTGAAGAAGGCAAACCAGCTCAAGGCACTCGGCCTCCCCATCCACTGGGAAAACATCGGTGACCCCATCGAAAAGAAGTGCCAGATTCCCGACTGGATCAAGGATATCGTCGTGGACCTCGCCAAGACGAACCGCAGCTACGGTTACTGCCCCTCCAAGGGCATGCTCGAGACCCGCGAATTTCTGGTGAAGGAGAACAACAAGCTCGGCGGCGCCCAGATTAACGTCGACGACATCCTGTTCTTCAACGGCCTCGGTGACGCCATCGCCACCATCTACGGCCTGCTTTCGATGAACACCCGCATTATCGGACCGGCCCCGGCTTACAGCACGCACAGTTCCGCCGAAGCGGCCCACGCCCACACGGCCCCGATTACCTACAGGCTCCAGCCGGAAAACCACTGGTATCCGGACTTGGAAGAACTCGAGAACAAGGTGAAGTACAACCCGAGCATCGCGGGCATTCTCATCTTGAACCCGGACAACCCGACCGGCATGGTCTACCCGCTCGAAATCCTCCAGAAAATCGTGGATATCGCGAAGCGCTACAACCTGTTCATCATCTGCGACGAAATCTACAACAAGATTACCTACAATGGCGCCCACGCCTACGCGCTTGCCGAATACATCGGCGACGTGCCGGGCATTGCGCTCAAGGGTATTTCCAAGGAATACCCGTGGCCGGGCGCTCGCTGCGGCTGGGCCGAATACTACAACCGCGACAAGGACGAGCAGTTCGACGCCTTCTGCCGCGCTATCGACAACGCCAAGATGGTGGAAGTCTGCTCGACCACGCTCCCGCAGATGACGATTCCGCGCGTGCTGGGCGACAAGCGTTTCATTGAGCACCGCACTGCGCTGAACGAGAAGATTGGACGCCGTAGCGCCATCATCAACGAAATCCTTTCCGACATTCCGGAACTGTACTTTAACCCGACCTACGGTGCGTTCTACAACACCATCATCTTCCGCGAAGGCACGCTCAACAACCACCAGACGCTCAAGATCGATAACCCGATTATCAAGAAGAAGGTGGAAGAATGGTGCAGCAAGACGACGAACCTCGACTACCGATTCGTGTACTACCTGCTGGGCGCGAAGGGCATCTGCGTTGTGCCGAGCACCAGTTTCTGCACCGACTTGAAGGGCTTCCGCGTGACGCTCCTCGAGGAAGATGAAGAAGAACTGCGCGAAGTGTTCACTACCATCCACGACGCCATCGTGGAATACCTGCATTCTTAGCATAAACTGAACAGGGAGGAATGAGAATGCTAAAGAGAGTTCTTGTCGTCTTGGCGCTTTTTACAACGTTGTCTTCGGCCGCCTGGGACTACCTCCCGATTCTGCCGAAGGGCTTGGGACAGACAGCATTCCAGTTCGAGTACACCTCGATGGATCCGCTGTCTTCCATCGACCTCCGGGCGGGAATCCGCTTTTCCCCGCTGAACTGGCTCGAAATTTCTGCCATACTTCCCTACCGCATCGCTACGTCTTATGACGGGGACGAGCCGGAAATCGAAGCCATGGTAGACGAAATGGACGGCATCGGCAACATCACTTTCGGAGTGCGATTCCAGTTCACCGAGACATTCAGCGCTTACGTGGACGGCTACCTGCCCGGCGAAAAGACCTACACCGAGGATACTTTCTTCCTAGGCGTCGGTCTCCAGCATTCCAGCATATTCTCCCACATGATCTGGTCGACGGACCTCAGCTTCATCTACGGTGACGAATGGACTAACATGTTCATCAACTTCGGCAACGAGCTGAACATTCTGTTCGGTGCCGTTGTCCCGTACCTCCATGTCGACTTCATCTACGGTCTTGAAAACGATTCTAGCGCAAACGGCTACTATTCCGACGAGGATGAAGGCGGCAATAACGGCCTGGTTATCGGACCGGGCGTAAAGTTCTCGCTTATTCCCAACCTGACCCTGGAAGCCGTCGTTCTGTTCTACATGGGCGACCGATTCACTAGCGAAGACATGGACGAACCGATGACCATCGGCCTGGGCATCTACTACACCTTCTAGAAACCATTTATTGAATCTACATATAGCATCATGGCATCTGAAAACGCGATTATCGAACGTGCAGAAACATATCTCAGAAAACTTTCTTGCGGAGTAAACCCTCTTACCGACGAAATCCTTCCCGAAGGCGACTGCTGCCGCCAGGAACGCATCAGCAAGTGCCTCGCCTACGTGGCATCGCTGTTGCAGCAACAGCTGGACCATGAGCAGGTCGCCCCGGTAACCAAGCCGCAGCCCGAGCGCAAGCCCAAGCAGCAAAAACAGCCCAAGCAAGAACGGCAGGAACTCGCGCTGGATGCCGAAGCCATCTCGCATTACCGCTTTTTCGACTATCCCGTCTCCATTTCCAGGGTCGTCCGAAACATCAACGAACTGATTCCGGCGAAATCCAACATGAACCACCTGCTCTATGCGGATGTAGCGAACTTCCTGGTTCAGGAGGGAGTGCTCTCGAGACAGGCCACCGCCGACGGCAAGGAAGCGAACCTCCCGACGGCACTCGGCGAATCGTACGGATTTGAGAAGGGAGAATCGGACCTGCGCGGCCACCACAACATCTACACGCAATGCTGGCAGAAGGCTCAGCAGTACATCCTCGACAACATCCAGAAGTGCATCGCCATAGCGAACGAGCGCCTCGCCGCCAAGAACGCCACGCCAAAAGAAGACGAAAGCGAAGAGACGGCCAAGAAGCCTTCCAAGCAGAAGTTCCGCCTCACCGCAAAGGAACTCGAGAACTATCCTGCCGAAGAGACTCCGATTCCCGTGAGTGAAATCGCGAGACGCCTCAACACACTCATCCCTGCCGACATGGAGAGAATCTACTACAAGGTCATCCGCGACTGGTACGTGGCCCAGGGCTACCTCGAACTTAAAACTTCCCCCGAGGGGCGAGTCGCCTACCTCCCCACCGAGAAAGGCGCCGTTGGCGGCATGTTCGTCGAGTCGCGCACCGGCAAGGACGGCGAGCTGTACGATGTGGTGATGTACGAGCAGAAAGCACAGAAACTCTACCTGGACAACCTTGCCCAGGAAGCTCTGCAGGAATAACAGACAAACTAATTAAACGATTGTGAGCGAGCGACTACTCGTGGCCAATCGGCTGCGGGGCGAACGGCGGTTCCAGTTCTATACTGATGGGGCAATGGTCAGAGCCCATCACGTCGGCATGGATTTCGGCATTCACCACGTTCGGCACAAGACCTTCGTCCACAAAGGCGTAATCGATACGCCACCCCACGTTGCGCTTGCGGGCGCCAAAGCGGTTGGACCACCAGGAATAGCGGTCGCGTTCATCCGGATGCAACAGGCGGAACGAATCCACGAAGCCGTTTTCGACGTACTTGTCCATCCAGGCCCTCTCGATGGGCAAGAAACCGCTAATCCCCTCGTTCTCCTTAGGGCGGGCAATATCGATTTCCTTGTGGCAGGTATTGTAGTCGCCGAGCGTCACCACGTGCTTGCCGTCGTTGAGCCAGCGGCGGCTGTTCTCCAGGAACGCGTCGTAAAAGCGCAGCTTGTAGTCCAGGCGGTCGTCGCCCGAGCCACCGTTAGGGAAATAGATGGAATTGAGCACCCAGTCCGGGAACACGAGCTGGAGCACACGGCCCTCCTCGTCGAATTCCTCGATATCGAAGCCGTAGTTCACGGCATCGGGCTCGATCTGGGAAAAAACGGCGACCCCACTGTAGCCCTTCTTACGGCGGCAGGGATTCCAGTAGGCGAAATAGCCCTCGGGATTGCGGAGGCTCTCCGGCACCTGGTCCTCGTCGGCACGGGTTTCCTGCAAGCAAAGGATATCGGGCTTCTGGGTATTGAACCAGTCCTCGAACCCTTTCTTGATCGCTGAACGGATACCGTTCACATTCCAACTATAAATGTTCATTTTCTCCTGCTTTACAGACAGTACTTTCCCAAAGATAGGTTTTAGGGCCGCGATAGTCAACGGTACACCACCCTTTACTTTATGAACCTGCCCAAAACAAGCAAATTTGGGAATTTTTTTGTTTTTTTTATAAAAAATCAGAAAATAAAACGCATTTGCTTGAAACGTATTTATATTTGTTATATGAAGTTTTTCCGAACAGTCCTCCACCTAACCCTCCTGTTCGCCCTTACCATGCTGGCCGGTTGCGCCGGATCTGGCGAAGAGCAGCTCGAAGTCCCAACGAACCTTCCCCCGATCTGCCGCGACATCGACTTTTCGGCAAACCCCGACATGCGTGAAGTCTGCGGAGTCCGCAAGGCCCACAACAAGGCATACAAGAACATCCCGCAACAACGCTACCTCATCAAGCCTGCCGAGACTTCCATCGTGAGGACCGGAAACAAGCTTGAACTCCGTTTCCAGAACTCCTTGCCGATTACCCTCACGGGCGGCATCGTCGACGACCTTCACTTTAGCCAGGACCTCCGCCTGGAGCGCGTCAAGAACACTTACGACTACTACGAAATCTTCAACAAGGAATCCGGTTCCCGCATGAGGATTTTCAAGATGGGCATCCCGACCGAAGCCCGTACCACCTACAGCTTCTGCTTCCTCATCCCCGAAAAGAAGGGCGGAGCGAGAACCCGCAACAGGGCCATGGGTACGAACATCGAAGAGATGGACTGCGCCGATTTTGAACAAATCGTAGCCGATTACCTTGCCGCCAAGAAGGCCGAAGAAGAAGCCAAGGCCAAGGCCAAGTAAAAAACAAGAATCGCCGATTTTTCTACATTTCAGTCACGGTAAAAACTGTGACTACAGAGAATAGGTATATACACAATGCACTCAAGCAGGTCCGCCTCCATGCGGCCTGTTCTAGCATGCAGGGATTTTCCATTTCGGGACTCGCGACATACCTGCAGTTCCCCGAGATGAATTTTTGCGTGGACATGGGCGAATGCCCCCTGAGCGCCACCCCGATTGACCACGTTTTCTTGACGCACGCCCACGGCGACCATGCCCGTTGCATCATGAGGCACAACAGCCTCCGCAAGATGATGGGTGTCGAGCGCGACAGCGTGTACTACATTCCCGAAAGCATCTACGAAGGCGCCAAGGCCTGGATCAAGGCAGAGGCCATGTTCGAGGGCGTAAACGAGTCAAAATTCCGTTACCCCGAACTCGAACCGGTCAAGGCCGGGACAAGGACTCCCCTGCGCTACCGCAAGGACCTCGTCATCGAACCCTTCGAGGTTAGGCATTCCGTTCCGGCGATGGGAGCCACCATCTACCTGCACAAGAAAAAGCTGCTCGACGAGTTCCTCGGGAAATCGGCCCAGGAAATCATCGAACTGCGCCAGAAGGGCGTCGAGATTACCCGCGAGGTGTACGACCCACAGCTCAGCTTTATGGGCGACTGCATGGGAGAATCCCTGCTCGACCATCCGGAAGTATTCAAGTCGAAAGTGCTCGTTACGGAATGCACCTTCCTCGACAAGGACGAAGAACAGATGGCCCACAAGAAGGGGCATACGCACCTGAAGAGCATCGTCCACGCGCTCAAGGAACTCGGTAGCGAGGTGAAATGCGAACAGATTGTGCTGACGCATTTCTCGATGAAGTACTCCGAAAGGCACATCACGGAAACCATCGCGAACGAAATCCCGGAAGAATTCCTGGAGAAGGTGGTAGCGTTTATTTAATTGATAATTGATGATTGATAATTGATAATTAATATGAGTGAAGATACAATCAACAAGAACGTAGAAGAAGTTGCCGAAAATGCAGCCGAAAAGCAGGTCGTGATTCCGGAATTCTACCGCGACCTGAACGCCGATGCCGAGCAGAAAGGCCTCTGGCACTACGTGTTCCGCACGAACGGCGACCGCAAGCCCATCAAGACCGCCGACGGCAAGCCCCACAAGCTCGATTTCAACTGGAAGGACATGTTCCCGAACGAAAACGGCCACATCGAAGTCGAAATCGGCAGCGGCAAGGGCAACTTTATGACGGACTATGCCCAGAAGCACCCCGACTATTTTATCATGGGCAGCGAATGGGACTACACTTGGGCGGCCTTTGCAGTCGAGCGAATGGCCAAGCGCGGCGTAATCGAGCAGGGCAATGCAGCCATGTTGCGCGGGGATGTGTTCTACTTCTTGCGTGACGCGGTCAAGGACAACACCGTCGACGCTTTCCACATGTATTTCCCGGACCCGTGGCCCAAGGAACGCCACCACAAGAACCGCCTGCTGCGCCCCGACTTTTTGACCGAGGTCGCCCGTTGCCTCAAGCCGGGCAAGAGAATCTTCTACTGGGGAACCGACCACAAGGAATACAACGAGATTGCCCTCGAGACCTTCGACGCCTTCCCCACCTGCAAGGTGATTGTCCGCAACACGGCCGAACCTACGGAAGGCATTACCACCGGATTCGAGCGCAAATACAAGAAAGAAGGAAGGCCCATCTACAGGAGCATCATCGAGTTCGAAAAATAGGCGAAAGGCCCGTCGGCACATGATGTCATTTTCTGTCATGTAGATTTTACTAGTTTATCGATACTATGTTAAAGCAGCTTTCCATAAACAGTTTCACCCTCATCGCCGAGGAAACAGTCCCCTTCCACGGGGGCTTTACCGCCATTACCGGCGAAACCGGCGCAGGCAAGTCCGTATTGCTCAAGGCGCTCCGCATGGTCTGTGGCGACAAGTCGCAAAC
>CADBLC010000034.1:8985-19662 GCA_902795385.1 Fibrobacter succinogenes
CAGGTAAAAAGCCTGCTCGATTCCCTCGAAATCGATTCCGACGACGAACTCGTTATCCGCAGGGAGATTCTCGAGAACGGCAAGGGACGCGCCCGCGTGAACGGGACCGTCGTGAGCATTGCCGACCTGCAGCGCCTAGGCGATGTACTGGTGCAAATGCACGGCCAGAGCGAGCAGCTTTTGCTCCGCGACACGCGAACCCACACACGCATGCTCGACGATTACGCCGGCGACGCCGAACTGCTCGCACAATACGGCAAAAAATGGACCGAGTGGAACGATATCGTCCGCAAGATTGAAGAAACCGAGAACCGCGCCAAGGATCTCGCCGCCCAGAAGGACTTCCTGAAGTTCCAGTACGACGAATTAAGCAAGGCGAACCTCCGCGAAGGCGAAGAGGAAGAACTCGAAGAAAAGGTCGGCCAGGCGAGCAAGATTGAATCCGAAAGCCGCTACCTGGACGAGATCCAGGGACTGCTCGGCAACGAGAACGGACTCTTGGACCAGGTGCAGCTGCTGCAATCCAAGATGCGCGCCCTCGCCGCGAGAGTCCCGCAATACGAGGAGTACGTTTCGAACCTTGCCGATGCCGCCGACCCGTTCGAGAGCGTGTGCAAGGAACTGATGAGGCTTTCGCCGGCGAGGGCGCTTTCCCCCGCCGAACTGGACCGTGCCAATTCCAGGATTGCCACCATCCAGAAGCTCAAGCGCAAGTACCGCACCGATGTCGCGGGGCTAATCGCGCTCACGGGCCAGCGCAAGGAAGAGCTCTCGTGCCTCGAGAATCTCGATGCCGACCTCGAAGAGCTTGCGCGCCAGGAATCCAAATGCAAGGCGGAACTCGGCAAGCTGTCTACGCAACTCTCGGCAGTCCGCAAAGAGGCCGCCGTCAAGTTCGACGCGGCCGTCCAGGAACTGCTGCAGCGCCTCGGCATGCCCAAGGCGGTATTCACCACGGCCATCGAGCCGCAAGAAAACGCTGCGAACGGCGCCGACAAAATCGAGTTCATGCTGGCGCCCAACCCGGGTGAAGGCCAGAAATCCCTACAGAAGGCCGTGTCCGGCGGTGAACTGTCACGTGTTTTGCTTGCCATCAAGAGCGTCATGGCCGACCTCGACAAGATTCCTTTGCTAATTTTTGACGAAGTTGATTCGGGTATCAGCGGCGAAGTCGGAAACCGCATCGGCGAAGCCCTGCGCAATCTCGGCAAGCACCACCAGGTTCTCGCCATCACCCACCTGCACCAGGTGGCGAGCCGAGCCAGGAATCAGCTGGCCGTGAGCAAAAAAGAAATTGACGGACGCACGTTCACGTCGGTCAAGGACTTGGACGCCCCCGGAAGAATCGACGAAATTGTACGCATGCTGGGCGAAAAATCGGATGCAGTCCGCAAGCATGCCGAAGAACTACTGGAGAACGGGAAATGACCGAAAAAACATCTGATGTTCGCTTCCGCTCGCGCATATGGAGCGTTCTCAGGGCCATTGTTTTTATCTGCGTTATCATCTTCATATGGAACGGCATGGCCAAGACCGCCTGTTCCTTCGTCGCCATCGCGCTCATTATGGGCTGGGTCAACCTTTACCAGCTCCGCTCGCAAGAAATCGAGAAACCGTACTACAGGCTATGGCTAAACGTTGTCGACGGATTCCTCTCGTTTGCCGTGATGACAAGCATTTTCATCCGCGACTTGATGCAGAACGACCAGACCGAGAAACTGCTTGCCGTAGGTTGCGTATTCCTGCTCGCCCGACTCATCGCACATTCGCTGTTCTCGCTGGGCGTGCTGCGCGAAGGCAAGTCCCTGCCGCGCAAGCGCCGCTGGAGCAAGCTTTCGAACATCGCCATCACCATCACCATGGGCGTCTACCTGTTAAATCTCGAGGACTACCAGCAAATCTGCATGGTCACCTCCATCCTCCTGATTCTCGCCTCCACCGTCGCCTACGCCTACTGGTACTACCGCGACCCCGCCCACCGCAAGCCACTTTCCATCGCAAGCCAGCTCACCATGAGCCGCATCGTGCTTACGCCTTTCTTCTTGTGGGTTTTCTTCTACGACAACGACCTTGACTACAGCAACAACAGCCTCGTATTCAAGAGCCTTTCGCTGGTGATGGTCCTCGGATTCATGCTCACGGACTTTTTGGACGGGCATCTCGCACGCAAGATGGGCGAAGTCAGTACGCTCGGCAAGTACCTCGACCCGTTCAGCGACAAGATTTCGAACATGACGATTTTCATGTGCTTCATCGCTACCGGATATGCACCGGTGTGGATGGTCGCGCTCATCTATTTCCGTGAATCGAGCGTAGAGACGCTCCGCACGCTCGCCGCAAGCGAAGGGCTTATCATGCCGGCACGCCGTAGCGGCAAGTGGAAGACGGCTCTCCAGGGCATCGGCATTGTCGCCATATTGCTCGGCGCCATCGACCCCGTACGCATGCTGGTTCCGGGCCTAGACGCCATCTGGGGCTCTTTCCCGGTAATCGTCATGGGAATCATCACCGCGATTACCATCATCAGCGGCATAGATTATTTCTATTCCAGCAAGCACATCCTGAAAAAATTCGTATAGAAGTCTTGCCAATTTGGCTCCATTTTGCTATATATGGGCTATCCTCGACGCGGGGTGGAGCAGTTGGTAGCTCGTCGGGCTCATAACCCGAAGGTCGCAGCGTTCAAGTCCTGCCCCCGCTACTAAAAAACTCGGTTTTCACCGAGTTTTTTTTGTTTTTGATTCACAAAACCGAATTTTCGCGCAGTTCTTTCGCGATTTTCTTTCGCGCCTTTTATTCCGGGTAGGCGCAGCAGCGGAACCCGATAATCGGGGACTTGTAGAAGGCCGAGACTTCCCTGTACGACACGCGTTCTCCCGTGAAGAATACCGCCTCTACACGGCTCGGCTTGTACACGAGGCTGCCGGCAATCTTCGAAAGCCATTCGTCGCCGCCCTTCTTGTACTCGGAATACGGGGCGTAATCCTCGCCCAGGGAATTGCCGCTGGAATCCTGCACGTCGAAGAACTGCAGGCTGTCCTTGAAGTCCTTCTGCGTCAGCACCTTGTAGAGCGTGCGCGATGTATCGGCAACCAATACCGTATCCACCTTGGCGCCTTCCCTATACAGGTAGACGGAATCCTTCGTATAGGCGAGGCGCGTGTAGAACGGGAAGAACCGGTTGGTGCACTGCCCCATCGTTTCGCGGTCGAGACCGTCAAACACCTTGTAGCTTGCGCCCTTGATGACGGCGACCGTATCTTCGGAGCGGCCCATCACCCATTCCTGCAGCTGGCCGGGCATGTCGCGCACGCCCATCGGGTTGGCGCACTGCGCATCGCGCTTCGCATAGGTCATGGCCGAAAGGGAATCGTTCGTCGATACATTACACATGGTATACAGGTACTCTGTCGACTGGAAATCGTCGTCTTCCACGACGCCGTACGTGAGCGAACCGTCCGACAGGCAGACAAGTTCCCAGTCACGTTCCTTGCAGAGACTCACGGTAAAGCCGCTCGCACTGATGGCCTCGCAGGCAGCCTGGGCCTCGGAATGAAGCACGTCCGTAACAAAATCGCCGTTCTCGTCACGATGCTCCAGGCGTTCCATGCAGAAGGCCGCCGTAGAATCGGTCGCCTTGACCGCGATAAAGCCTTCGGGACATTCCACTTCCTTCGCGAGAGCACCCGGAGAAACATAGACCGTGTCGATCAGGGCCTTGGAGATGTACTTGGACTTGTCGATGGAGCGGATGCGCAGAATGAGCGTATCGCCCGGGGAAACGCGGCGGATGGTATCCGTAATGAACATGCCCGTCGCAGAGACGGCCATCGTGTCGGCCTCAAGTTCGTATCGCTTGGCATTGCGGGCCCCGCTCAGGGTATCGTACAGGACCCATTCCTTTTTGGCTACATCGTACAAGTCAATCTGGTACCGCGCCACCGTATCGTAGCAAATCCCGAATACGCAGCCGCTCTTGGACAAGTCGATGACCGTGTCGACATCAATCTTGTAACCCAGGTCTATCGGGTCGATGCTCTCGCTCCAGAAGATGCGGAGCCTGTTGTTGCTGTCGAGCCTAGCGAATCCCGGGAACAGCGTATCCTCGATCGTGAATATCTTTGTCGGCATCAACGGCGCAATCGAGTCGGTCGTGATGAACAGCATGTTGGTTTCCACCGTGCCCACGCCTTCGTTGCCGGAGGAATTGCCGCAGGAATCCCACGACGATATGCCGACCGTGTAACGGCTTTCGGCCTTAAGCCCCTCGACAACTACCCTGAAGCGGTTGAGCGAGTCGGTCTCGAAGTCAAAGCCCTTGCCGTCAAGAATCACGACGCGCAGGTAATTCTTCACGTTGTCGCCATGGGCCACGGTATCAATCCATACGGAGTCCGCATCGGAACGTACGCGCGCATGGCGCTTGTAGAGGCTTTCACCCGTGGAATCCACTTCGTCGACCGTCATGACCTTGATCTTGATGTCACGGAGGTCCTCGTCCTTGTCGTAGGAATAGATTTCGAGATTGTAGCCCACAATCGGGCCGGAAAGGTCCATGGGCCTGTAGAAGTCCGTCTGGTCCGTGGGGCGGTACCACTCGAACATGGCGCCCGTCGTCCAAACGGAATCCTGGATGGAGGCGCGCGAAGGCGGAATGTCGTCACCGAAATGGAGGTACACATGCTGCACGGAGCCAACGTCATCGTCATCGGAATAGTCGCAGAAAAGCGCTATGTGCAAGCTGTCGTACGCATCCAGGTAATCCTTAATCTTGTCCGTCAGGTCAATCGTATCGTAGAGCGCCGTGTTCTTGGAGGAATACGGATAAAATCCGTCGGCCTGCTCAATCTGCTTCGAAGAGGCTTCCTTGGTCGTATCGTCGAGGACTTCGTCGCCAATCCAGATATACACGCCCGTGAAGTTCTCCCTGGTCATCGGGAAACGGTAGCGCACCTGGTAGCACGCGGCCCCGCTATCGGCGTCCGGACCACATTCGCGCAGAACGGTTATCTCCGTAGCCTCGCGCTCGAAGAGGTACTCGTTACCGCTGTCATCGTCGGAACAGGCGGCAAAAAACGAGAGCAGGGCAACTAAAACGAAATAAAGACAAAATCTCATACGGTTCACTACTATAATCTAGAAAAATAGGGCTCCGCACATGCCGTGCACGGGCCGAAAAAATAAAAAAACCGGTCGCTTTCACGACCGGTCCCTAAATTCGTGTCAAAACGACTTAGTTGGCTTCTTCAGGATAGACAGAAACCTTCTGACGCTTTGCATCGAGGCGTTCAAACTTCACCTTGCCATCAACGAGGGAGAACAGGGTGAAATCCTTGCCCATGCCCACATTGTTGCCCTTGTGGAAGTGAGAACCGCGCTGGCGCACGATGATGTTGCCAGCCTTGACGGTTTCGCCCGCGTACTTCTTGACACCAAGATACTTGGCGTTACTGTCGCGGCCGTTACGTACTGAACCTTGACCTTTCTTATGTGCCATGGATTAAGCCTCCTTAGCCTTGCGCAGAGAGTTCTTCTTGACCTTGGCCGGCTTGGCAATACCCTGAGCAATCTTTTCCTTGCGGGTAAGGGGCTTGTTCTGCTCCTTCTGCTTGGCGAGGGCAGCCACGCGAGCGCGGTTGCGTTCGATAACCTTGGGATCGACCTTTGCGGATTCTGCTCCGGAGCGAAGTTCCGTGACCAGCACCTCGGTATAGCCCTGACGATGACCGTTACGGCGTTCGTAACGGGTGCGACGCTTCTTCTTGAACACGATGATGGTGTCGTACTTGCCGTGGGCAAGAACTTCAACCTTCACGGAGGCGTCATTCAGGACAGGGGTGCCGACCTGTACATCTTTTCCTGCGAAAAGAAGGACGGACTTGAGCTCCAGTTCGGAACCAACAGCGGCGTCAAGAGTGGGGACCTTGTAGGCCTTGCCCAGCTCGACTTTATACTGGAAACCACCTGTTTCAACAATAGAATACATTTTTGTAATCCTTTTTTGGTTGCTATTGGGGCCTCAAATATAGAAATTTTGGAAAATTTGTAAAGACAACACCCCATTTTTTTCTAAATTTACAGCGAAAAATCCAAAAGGTACACTCAATGAACAAAATTATGAGCCTTAACGGCGATTGGGAAATGATCTGGGACACCGAAGATCTGGGAATTTCCAACCGCTGGTACGCCACCTATCCTGAAAACACCGAAACCGTACAGGTCCCGCACATCTGGGAAAGAAAATTCGAAAAACTCCTGATGTCGCAGGATTGCGCCTATTACTTCAAAAGATTCACGATTGACGACGAAAAACAGGTTTCCAAGCGTATTTTCCTGCGTTTCAGCAGAATTGCCACCCACGCCACCGTGTGGCTGAACGGCAAGTTCCTGGGCACGCACTTCGGCTCGTACACCTCCTTCGTCCTCGAGACCCAAAAGGCCATCAAGCTCACCGGCGAGAACATCCTTTGCGTGCGCGTCGCCAACATGGGCGCCTCCAATAGCCGCATCGACCTCGGCCGCGAAAGCCGCGAAGGCGCCGACGACCGCTACGTCCACCCCGCCGAAATGCCCGTGGGCGAACCGTGGCTCCAGTACCCGTTCGGAGGAATCTTCGGCGACGTGGACCTCATCCTCGGTAACGCGGCGTTCATCGAGAACATGCGCGTGGAACCGGACATGGACCAGGAACGAGTGGCCGTGGAACTCACGTTCAACAACCCGCGCGGATGCTCTACGCGCCTGCGTTTTGTCATGAGGAACTCCAGCGGCGAAGTCTATGAATTCTTCAAGGACGGCATCAAGCTCGACCGCGAAAACGCCACGCAGCGCTTCGTTTTCGCCATCAAGGACTGGAAGCGCGACAAGTGCGTATGGAGCCTCGAAAAGCCCAACGTGTTCGCCATCGAGGCGGCCATGGAAAACAAGGGCGGCAAGAACAAGGGCCTCGACTTCAGCTTCCCCGTGATGAGGACGTTCGCCTTCCGCAAGTTCGACTGCATCAAGGGCGACTTCTACCTGAACGACCAGATTCTCAAGATCCAGGGCCTCTGCTACAACCAGCAGTGGAGCGAAGGCGGCCTCTGGACCACCGCCAACGAGAAACTCCGCAAGGACCTCGAAGCCGTGAAGGCGGACGGATTCAACGCCATCCGCAGCTGCGGCGCCCCCCTGAGCAACGAAGCGCTCGACCTTTGCGACGAAATCGGCCTCCTGGTGTTCCAGGAATTCCCGATCCACACGATGAGGTCTACCGCCCAGGGCCTCGAAATCGCGAAAAAGCTTATCAACGACATCGTCCGCGAGCAGCACCACCACCCGAGCATCGTCACCTGGGTCATGGGTTCCGAGAACGGAACGTTCATGCTGCAGAACGGCAACAAGCTCCTGAACGCCATTAGCCCCGTGGACATGTGCCGCCCGGCCATCAGCAACCTGGACAGCATCTTCATCGACAACGAAGGCAACTTCCACAAGGACACCGGCAAGCTCTTGCCCGTCTCCGTCGACCGCATTTCGCAGTACTCCTCGCTCCGCATCAACCCGCGCCTGAGCCCGAACGCAAGCTACACGCACTACCTCGCCCACTGCTTCGACAAGGAAGCCAACGAGGAAGAAGAGCTCATGGTCCCGGATTCCGGATTCGGCGACAGCCAGTTCCAGGATAGCGAAGAAGGTCCCATCGACGTCGACAACAAGATGCTCGTGACGCTCTCGAACCACACGCTGTTGCCCGCCAAGGCGACCAACATCGTGGGCCCGCGCAGCGCCAAGAACCAGAAGGCCATCAAGAACCTCTTTGCCGACATCCAGACGTTCATCAAGGAATCCGGCCTCTCCGTTTGGAAGGACTTCGAGGAATTCCGCCAAGACGTGAACCGCATCTCGCTCAAGAGCAAGCTCGACCAGATTGCGGCACTCCAGAGCAACCCGCAAATCGCCGGTTACTTCCTCGCCCACTGGGCCGACTACGGCGTGAGCCTCGACGGCCTCTGCGACGAAAACCGCAAGAGCAAGGGCTTCGAGGAATTCGTCAAGGAAATCACGATGCCGAGCCGCATCCTCGTGAGCGAACTGGAACACGTAGTCGCACCGCACAGCGAAGTCAGCTTCCAGCTCACGCTCCTCAACAACGCACGTCTCGAGAACGCCTACGCCGAAGTGAGCCTGCTCGACACGAAGGGCAAGGTCATCGCGACCCAGACCCAGACTCCCGAAGAACAGACCGGCAAGACCAGCCTCACGCAGTTCGGCATCTGCACGCTCATGACGCCGCGCACCACGGGCAATTACCAAATCAAGATTACGCTCAAGGACGGCAACAACGAAATCAACAGCTCGGTCGAAGACCTCGTCGTCATCGACCAGGTGAACGTGAAGGACGCCATCAAGAAGGTTTGCTTCCTCGACAACAGCGAGGAATCGAGCGACGCCCTCGCCGCGCTCACCGGCCCTGAACAGATCATCTTTACCGCGAACCTCAGTTCCTGGCCCGACGAAATCCTCGACAAGATCGTGGACGTCACGAAGAACGGCGGCAAGACGCTCCTGCTTTCGGACATGACCCAGGAAGACATCGACTTCCTGAACCAGAGCCACCAGTTCGACTGCACCCTGGATTCCCACTGGACCACAGGCGCAAGCGAAACGAGCCTGCACTACCTGCCCGAAGGGTCCAAGCTCCTCCCCGTGTTTGGCGGCGAGAAGGTACTGGACCACAAGGCTGCCGCGGTTATGCCCGGCCTCTCCCTGAACGAACTGCCCGGCGCCACCGTGTTCGCGCGCTCCGTGAGCATCTCGGGCGGCCAGGTCAAGACCGGCGTGGACATGCAGCTCATGCCGTTCGGCAAGGGCAAGATCATGTTCAACCAGTTCAGCGTTTTCGAAGGTCTCGAGACGAACGCACTCGCCGATGCGCTGTTCGCGGCCATCGTCGACCTGCTCTAGACGGGAAAAAACGATTATCGGGGCGATGTTCACGCATCGCCCCTTCTTTTTTTCATTTTTTTTAGTACATATACGATTTTTTTATATAAGTTCCGATAGGAAATACAAACAACGACAAGGAGAAATTTATGGCCCGCATTAAAAAGAACGACGCTGACTTGCCCGATGAAGAACCTCTGGACGACGAACTCGACATGCTCCACGAAGAAGAAGAGGACGAGTCCGAAGAAGACAAGGGCATCGACGAGATTCTCGGCGACGCGACTCTCGGCCGTGCTGGCTCCGACCTCGATGGCTGGGGCGGCGGCGAAGACTACGAAGGCTAACGGAACAGGCCCCTAGGGCCCTGTCGCCGTTCATTAAATCACCGGATATAAAATAGGAGGCCCCGCAGTGCGAGGCCTCCTAAAATTGTTTCAAGGAACTAGAGATTAGCCCTTGTAGTTGGTGATGACGCGGGCCATTTCGCAAACCTTGTTGCTGTAGCCCCATTCGTTATCGTACCAGGCGCAAACCTTCACGAAGGTCGGGTCGAGCTGGATACCAGCCTTGACGTCGAAGATGGAAGTGCGAGCGTCGTTGCGGAAGTCGGTAGAAACGAGAGCTTCGTCGGTGTAACCGAGGATGCCCTTGAGTTCGCCTTCAGAAGCTTCCTTCATGGCCTTGCAGATTTCTTCGTAGGTAGCCGGCTTTTCGAGTTCGGCAGTGAGGTCGACGAAGGAAACGTCAGAGGTCGGAACGCGGAGGCTCATACCGGTGAGCTTACCGTTGAGCTGCGGGAGAACCTTGCCCACGGCCTTGGCAGCACCCGTAGAAGACGGGATGATGTTTTCGAGGATGCCGCGGCCACCGCGCCAGTCCTTCTTGGACGGGCCGTCGACGGTCTTCTGCGTAGCAGTAGCAGCGTGAACGGTGGTCATGAGGCCACGCTTGATGCCGAACTTGTCGTTGAGGACCTTGGACATCGGGGCGAGGCAGTTGGTGGTGCAGGAAGCGTTGGAGATGATGTCCTGACCGGCATAGGTGGTGTGGTTCACGCCGTAGACGAACATCGGAGTAGCGTCCTTGGACGGGGCAGACATGATGACCTTCTTGGCACCGGCCTTGATGTGGGCGCGGGCGAGTTCGTCGGTCAGGAAGAAGCCAGTGGATTCCACGACAACGTCAACACCGAGGGCACCCCAAGTGATGTTGGTCGGATCCTTTTCGGCGAACACCTGAATCTTGTTGCCATCGACAATGAGGAAGTTGCCTTCGAAGGACACGTCGTGCTTGAAAGCGCCGTGCACGGAGTCGTACTTCAGCATGTAAGCGAGGTAGTCAACGTCGAGAAGGTCGTTGATACCGACAACAGTAATGTCCTTGGAGAAGTTTTCCACAGCAGCGCGGAAGACCATACGGCCGATGCGGCCGAAACCATTGATACCGAGTTTGAGAGCCATTATTGGATCCTTTTTTGTTTTATTGTGAAATTGCTTCATCCCGCTTTTGGGGGCAGGATGGTGCGTTGACGGGCGTAAAGATACAAAAAATCGGGCAAACCGGCAACGGAGGACGGGGGAAGCCTCCCCCTCGGCGGCACTGCGTTGCCGCCTACCCCCTCTAACGGGGGGCACCCCCGTAACGCCCCCGACCGCTGTCAACCCCGCGAAGGCGGGGTCCTCCTTCTTTTCGTCGAAGAGGACAGTCCTGCAGAACGTCATGCTGACGAAAGTCAGCATCGGATGTCCC
>CADBLC010000035.1 GCA_902795385.1 Fibrobacter succinogenes
TTGTTGTTCCACTGGATGTTCAGATAGCTCGTATGCGTGCGGAAGCCCTCGTACGCCAAGAATTCCGGAGTATTGATGACCTGGTAATTGTCTGCCGTCGTGAGCGCCTCGCCACCGTAAGGCGTATTGATGCCGTACTTCTCGAGCCAGGCCACGCCCTCTTCGCGGCAAATGGAAGTCGCACAATCGGCACCCCAGGTACCGTAATCGTACTGCGTCCCCAGATAGCCGTCGTTGAACATTCCCACGCGGTACATCGTGTCGCCTTTCGCCTTCGCGATTTCTTTGAATTTATCGCCGTCAATGTGGAAGTCTACACCCCAGTTGTCAAAGCCCAGCACCTTCGCTGAATAGTTTCCCGTGCGCGTGAGAATCTTGAGTTCGGGCGGCGTACTGCGCAGCATCAGGTTCGTCGCCTCGGCAATGCGGTCGTAGGTGATGTTCGTGTCGCTGTGCATCTCGCCGTAGGCACCGTGCATTCCCATCTCGAGCGCCACGATAACGTCGGTATTCTTCGAGAGCACGGGAGCGAGCTGTTCCACATGACGCATTACCCACTTGTGTTCGGGAGTCACATTACTGCGTCCGTTGTACCACGGATCGTAACAGATGCGCACAATCGCAAAGCCATTGTTCGCACGAATATTGTCAAACGTCGTCTGCAAAACATTCAACGCATCTTCGGTCAAGTCCTGGCTCACGCCGCGCACCGTATCGCGCTTCCCGCCGGTAGTATCAATCGAAAGCCATGCGTTGCTGCTGAATTCCGAAATTTCGGCACGCAGGTGAAGGAGTTTCGCCCATGGTTTTTCAATCGGCTGGCCGCCCGAAGGCTTGAGGTGCAACACCTGCGGCGTATAGAACCCGCGGTCAAAATTGTCAAGCGTCGCCATCGCATCGGTGGTGTCAATAGACTGTTTTACGAGACCAGCCGCAAAAAGCGGGGTCTGCAAGAGTGCGACACCGATTATAAACAAAAGACGGATATGGATTCTAGCCATATCCGTAATATATATTATTTATTAGCGATGAGGCTCAAGGCATCAGGTGATTGACTGAGATTGCTTCAGGGCTATTCTTTTTTCTCTCTCGTCTCTCGTCTGTAGCCGCGCAGCGGCGTTCTCCTCATAGAGGATAACTCTACTAAGGCACTAAAGTGCCTAGTATCGTTTATCTCGTCTATTTTCCGTAAATCGCCTCGAGAGCGGCCGCCAGGTACGCAAGCGGAGCGTTCCAGTTGATGGCCACCTCGTTGGTCGCGTAGCTACAACGGTTGTCGATGTAAGCAAGCGCCGGCTTGTCGGAGGCGGCATAGTTCGGGCACTTCCAACTTTCCTTGCCGTCGAGGTTGATATCCTGCTTGCCCAAATGCGGGCCACCCACAAGCATTCCCGGCACCGGATCGTCCACCATGTCGGATTCGCTCGGGCGGTGATGCGGGTTGCGCGGGCTACGGTAACCGAATCCCGTCACGTACGTGATATCGTGCGGGTTCTTTCCGAGCAGGTAGTCCAGGCACTGCTGGGCACCATCCAAATAGCTCTTGTCCTTGGTAAGCAGGTACGCATGCACCAGCACAATCCCGTTGTTCGCCATCGCGCTATTGCTGCCCCAGTTCCAGCTCCACGGGAATGCGGGCAGGCGGTAGGCGCTCGTATCACCCACGGCACGGAGGTTGTTCGCCTCGTTCATCACGACCTTCTTCGCGGCATCCACGACTTCCTTTTCAAAGTCCGCGGAATCGAGCGCCACGCGGAACGCGGCGAGCATGTTCACGTCACCCCACCAGGCGCCATTCGCGGTAAACGCGTTCGCCTTCAGGTCTTCCTGGTAATCTTTCTTCTTGGTCGCACGGAAAAGTTCCGCGGCAGCCCAGCGGAATTCATCCTTGCCGTTCTCGTCGCCGGGGGCGTAGCTTCCCGTCTGCACGTCGTCGGGCTGCTTGTAGAAAGCTTCCGGATTCTTCTTGGCCCAGGCATAGGCCTTCTCTGCCGCCTTGAGCATCTTGTCGGCATACGCCTTGTCAATGCCCGCATACACAACGCTCGCCTGCGCCATCACGGCGGCAAAGTCAAGCGTCGCCGTCACGTTCTTGATAATCGCGTAACGCTGCGCCACGTCGTTCTCGGGCAGCACGCTCCCGCTGAACTTGAGCGTCGACACCTTGTGATACACGCCGCCGTCCTTGTCCTGCATGGTGAGCATCCAGTCCAGGTTGTAACGCACCTCCTCGAGGAGCTCCGGATACTTCGGGAATTCGCGCGGGATGTTCCAATGAAGCGAATCCGCATACTTCGGGAAATGTTCGTAAATCTCGAGCAAGGTGAACACGGTAATGCCGGAGTTCACGATGTACTTGCCGTAATCGCCCGCATCGTACCAGCCGCGCTGGGACTTGATTGCAGTTCCCTTGCCCTTGCCGCCGGTCGCCTTGTCGGTGCCGTAAACAATCACCTTGTCGTCCTTGTGGCCCGCGGCACGCGCCCACTTGCCCGCATACTGCGGCTCGAGCGCCATGCTGGAACGCTGGTAGTAGAACCACTTGAGGCTCGCCTTCACCAGGTCGTCATAGACGTTTTTCGCGACAACCATGGGAGTCCCAACGTATTCGCCACCACGGAACAGGCGGTAGGTACCGGGCTTCTTGACGGCAGAAATATCGAAAGTCTGTACTTCCTCGCCGCTGTAGTCCCATTCGTACACGTCGGGAGCCTTGAGCTTGAGCACCGTCTTTCCGGAAAGGTCGCGGACCTCGAGCCCGTTCGCATCGTTGCCCGGAAAAACGACCGTCTTTTCGGCATCGGGAGCAAAGCCCAGCTGGTTCATGAGGGGGGCCGCAACGGAGGCTCCCGCAACAAAAAGGACCGTGGCAGACGCCACGCACATTCTAGATACACCATTATGAATAATCATATCCAGAATATACTTTAAAATGGCCGTATACAGGCTCAAAACAGCCGCATGTTCCGTTTTCAGCGGGAAACAGGCCCTAAAAATCAAAAAACAAAGCCCGGCACAAGGCCGGACTTTGCCCTCTCACCCAAAAACAGGCTTAAGCCTATTTTGATTTAACGCAGCGGACGGACGCACCCCAGTCCTTCGGGAATTCGCTTATTTCAGCATCTCCCGAAATATCGAGGCTTGTCGCGTACTCGCCACTCCTCCAGTTGCTATTGTCAGCAGCCCACAGATCGATTTCGTCTCCACCGCTCTGGACCTTGCTGTAGGTGATATTGTAGTAACCGACATAGTCGGCGCTGAACCCGAGCATGTTCTTGCCACCCGACGAAGAATTGACAAGGTTGAGTTCCGCCGAATCGCCGGCAGCCTCAATCAGGGCCTTGAAATCGGCCTTGCTGGGAATACGCCAGCCATCGGGGCAAATGCCCTGCACGTTCTCGGGAACCTCGCACGCCGTGGTGAGGTTGCAATCTACGCCTTCCAGCTCAGAGGCGACAATGGCCGTTGTCCACCTATAGAAAAATTCAGAACTGTCGCTCGACGTATAATGCGACGCATCCGCATACTTGAGGTTCTCGGCCATCCATTCCAAATCGCCAATGACCACTGTCTTGTATTCCTTGCCATCGCGGGTGTCGAGCAGCTTGCCGTAATCGATGACCAATACCGTATCCATGGTGCAAACGCTTCCCGTGCCGGCGGAGGCGCCCGTATTCCCGTCTTCGCAGGTGGACTTGGCCGCATTGAAAGCCATCTCCACGTACACTTCGGATTCCATGTTGTACATGGAAAGCGTCTTGGTGCTCGTACCGTTCTTGCCCGAAGTCGTGAGATTCAAATCCCTGCCGCTAACGGAATAGGTGTACTCGACATCGTCACCGAAATCGTCCTTGCGCGTAAAGTGCCAAGTGCTCACGTCGGTCTTCACCATGGCTTCGCACGGATTGGCCGCCACGCAGACTTCCTTGATTTCGTATTTCGGGCCCTGCGAGCTGCTGGATTCCACGACAGCTTCGCTCGAAAGCGCCACCACCGAACTGCTGGATTCGCCAACCGTCGCACTCGACGCGGGGAGCGAGGCGCTAGACCCCGGAAGGGCCTCGCTCGAAACCGGCGTATCGTTGGACGGGCAACCCAGAGTCTCGATGAGGCTCATGTATACCCAGCCGCCCTTGCCATCGCATACGCCCAGGCCCAAGTCTCCCGTCATCACGCCCTTGCACTTGTTGGCGGCGGAGCATTCGTAATTCAGCAATTCACCCGACGAGGCGACCGAATCCGGAAGCACGGAATTTTTAGGCGTATCCCATTCCGACATCGGGTCGGAAGCGGAATCGTCGCCGCACGCCACGAACATCGAAGCTACGGCACAGAGAAAGGCAAAATTCTTGACCATCATTTTTTTCATCTAAAACCCCTTGGTTCTTTTGTTCTCAAGATAAAAACACGCCATTTTAAAATCAATGCGAAACGGCGCTCCATTTTTACTTTTTTTCTGTTTTTTTGCGAAATTTTAGGGGTGATTTTTCTATATGAAATTTTCCGTTTCATATGACTTTCGGCGACGTATTCCAGGAATACCGAGGCGACGTACTCCAGAGTTGCCAGTACATACAAAAAAACCGCAGCGCGAGGCTGCGGTTCTTTGAATTTCGCTTCGAGGGACTAGCCCTTCTTGCTACGATGGCTGTTCTTGATCCATTCGGTCTTGTGGACTTCGGGGATATCGTCGAGCAGGCGGAGCGTATGCGGTTCGGTCGTGTTGTCGAGCACCTCGGCAGGGGTACCCTGGTTCACGATGCGGCCGTCGTGCATAATGAAGATACGGTCCGAAACGTAGTTTGCAAGGCCGATGTCGTGAGTCACGAACACCACGGTCATCTTGAGCTGGTCTTTCAACTTGCGCAAGTAATCGAGGATGTTGGCGCGCACGCAGGCGTCCACCATGGAGGTGGCTTCGTCGGCAATCAGGACCTTCGGACGGAGCGCGAAGATACGGGCCAGGAGCATACGCTGCATCTGGCCACCCGAAAGTTCGAACGGGTACTTGCCTTCGATATCGGCAGGCGTCACGTTCACAGCCAAGAGGCCTTCGTCCACACGGCGGCGGATTTCTTCCTTGCTCGGCTTCTTCTTCAGGATGTTCAGGGAATCTTCCAGCTGGCTACGGATGGTAAAGAACTGGTTGAAGCATCCGAACGGGTCCTGGAACACGGACTGCACTTCGTTCCAGTGGTCCTTGAGGTTCGTAATCTTGTGGTCGCGATAGAGGAACTGCCCGCGGGTCGGCTGGTACAGGCCCAGCATGATCTTTGCGAGCACGGACTTTCCGCAGCCCGAGCCACCCACGATGGAGATGAATTCTTCGTCATAGATATCGAAGGAAACATCGCGGACAGCCGTCTTCAGCGTCTTACCGGCACCGAAGTCCTTGCTGATGCGCTTGGCGGAAAAAACAACGGGCTTATCACTTAGCATAGTCGCACCTCACGTCACGATCCCCGACAACGCGGAGATTCTGGGTATTCTTCTTGCAGTCGGGGCAAGCCTTGCTGCAACGCGGAGCAAAGCGGCAACCCACGATCTTCTTCTTGAGGCTCGGAGGAGCGCCTTCGATAGCCACCGGATGACGGCCACGCTGGCTCGCCTCGGTACTGAGCATGGCGCCCATGAGGGCCTGCGTGTACGGGTGACGCGGGTCCTTAACGACCTGTTCCGCGGTACCCTTTTCCACGAATTCGCCCGCGTACATGATGGCGATATTGTCGGCCACGTGGTACAGGAGCGGAAGCTCGTGGGTAATGAAGATCATCGTGGAGAAGATGCCCTTGTCAAGAAGATCGAAAATCATCTTGATCACTTCCTTCTGGGTCGAAACGTCCAGAGCGGAAGTCGGTTCGTCGGCAATCACCATCTGCGGGTTGAGCAAGGTGGAGATACCGATAACGGAACGCTGGCGTTCGCCGGCGGTCAGCTGGATCGGGTAGGAATCGAGCACGCGCTTCGTGTCCATGCCGAACAAGTCGAAACGTTCACAGAGGCGGTCGTAGATTTCCTTGTGGTCGAGCTTCTTGCCCGGCTGCTGGTGTGCAGCAATCACGTCGGCAGCGATATCCTTGATCTTGCGCACCGGATTCAGCGCGTTGAAGGCACCCTGCGGAATCATCGAGACCTTCTGGGCCAAGACGTTCGCACGGACGTCCTCGATCTTACGGTTCATGAGGGATTCCATCTTCGTGCCGTTCCAGACGCGGACATCGCTCTTGCCTTCGGGATAGAGAGGCGGGATGCACATGCCCATGAGGCCAGACACGAGGGTGGACTTTCCGCAACCGGATTCGCCCGCGATGCCGAGGATTTCGCCCTGCTTCATGGAGAAGCTCACGTTAGTCACGGCATGGGTCTTATCGCCAAAGCGCCCAAGGTAATAAAGGCTGAGGTTTTCTACTTCAAAAACATTTTCAGACATTTCGTTACCTCTTACTTGCGCAGGCGCGGGTTGAAGACGCCTTCCATGGAAGTGTTGATCAGGTAAAGCGCGAACACCGTAAGGGTGATGATGATGGTTGCCGGCAAGAAGGCAATCCAGATACCACCGGAAAGGGCGCCGTTATCCTTGGCCTGGTTCAAGATGATGCCGAGGCTCGTGGAATCCAGAGGACCAAGGCCGATCATGGAGATGGAAGCTTCGGAAAGGATACCCGAAGACACCTGCATGATGAACACCATGAACACGTACGAAAGCAGGTACGGAAGCACATGCTTCAAGACAATCGTGAGCGTCGAGGCACCGTTGATTCGGGCGAGCGCGATATGGTCGCGGCTACGCAACGAAGACGCCTGGGCACGCACGGCACGGGCAGACCAGCTCCACGCGGTAAGGCCGATGATGAGGCCGATAAGCGTGAGGGAACGTCCGTCCTTGACAGCGGAGCTGATGAGCACGAGAATCACGAACTGCGGAATCACGATGAAGATATTCGTGAGCATGTTCAGGACTTCGTCAATCCAGCCGCCGCGGAAACCGCCGAACAGGCCGATAAGCACACCGATTGTCGTAGCGATTACACCGGCAACGAGACCCACGTACAGCGAAGAACGCAGACCTTCGATAAGGAGGGACACGTAGTCGCGGCCGAGGTGGTCGGTACCGAGAAGATGTTCAGCGCTGGAGCCTGCGTACGGGCCCGCAGCCATGTCACGGGCGTTAATGTCCACGTGGTAGAACAGCGGTCCGAAAAGGGCGATCAACAGCGTGATGATAAAGATGCTCACACCGATGACGAACATCGGGGACTTGAGAAGATTTCTTAAAAGCTTACCCATGATTACTTACCTCCCATCTGGAGACCGGCCTTGACGCGCGGGTCAAAGATTGCAATCAGAACGTCGACTGCGAAGTTCGCGACGAGCACGCAGGTCGAGATCATCAAGGTGCAGCCCTGGATAGTAGCGTAGTCGTTCTGCTGGATAGCAGTGAGCATAGCCATACCGAGGCCCGGGTAAGAGAAGATCATTTCGGTAATGAGGGCGCCGCCCACCATCGCACCGAGGCTCTGGGCAAGGCCGGTGAGCTGCGGGAGCATGGCGTTACGGAACACGTAGCTAATAATCTTGCCTTCGCGAAGACCAAGCCACTTGGCGTACTTCATGTAGTCGGTACCGAGTTCGTAGATGGACATGGAACGCATACCGGTTGCCTGACCCGAAAGAAGAATCGGGAACACCGAGAAGAACGGCAGGATGTAGTAGAACCCGACGCTCTTGATGCAGTTCCAGTTGAACTGGAGTTCCGGAATGTCCGGGCTATACGCGCCCATGGCCGGGAACCAGCCGAGCGTGATAGAGAAGAGCGCCACGAGCAGCATACCGAACACGAAGAACGGCACACCGTTCAAGAACATGGCGCACGGGAAAAACACCTTGTCAAAGATGCCGCGCTTGTATGCAGCGAAAGCACCGAGAAGGTTACCGACAATCCAGCCGAGGATAATGGTCGGGGCCTGGATTGCAAGGGTCCACGGGAGGGATTCCTTGATGATTTCGACAACCGGCTTCGGGTACTGGCTGTAAGACAAGCCGAGGTCACCCTTGAACACGTTGCCTATGTAGACAAAGAACTGGGAGAGGCCCGAAGCGAGTTTCGGATCGGACTTCAGCACCGGTTCGTCTACCATGACAGTATCCTGATGTTCGGCCTGGACCTGCTCCATGACGGCGACCTGTTCGACCTTCGCGACCTTCTTCTTGGTCACGGGATCCTTTTCCATCACGGGCTTGCCCTTCTCGTCGAGGACCGGCTTCTCTTCGAACACCGGGTTACCGGCTTCGTCGACCTTCTGGCGCTCGATCATTTTCGGCGAACCATCTTCGTTCACCTCGAGGACCGTCTTGAGTACCGGTACACCGTTTTCGGTTTTCGGCACTTTCGCCGTCTTCATCTGTCCGTTTTCGTCGAGTTCGGGCTCATAGATAACGTTGCCCTGATCGTCGAGCGCGGCCATACCGAAGGCCTTCAGGAGGGTTTCCTTCTTGAGCTTGGCCTGTTCCGGCGAGAGACCCTGGGCAGCCTTGCCCATGATGATATCCACCGGGTTGTTTTCACCCATGCGGGGCAGGGTGAAGTTGATTGCGACCGCTATGACGAACGTCAGAAGATACCAGAACGCCTTCTGCAGAACATAGCGGAGCATGGGATACTGTTTAAGCATTTATTGACCTTTTTTATTCCTTAATTACTTGGCGAGCTTCAGGCTCCAGAGAACCTTCGTACCGGAAGCGATCCACGGCAGCTGGGCCGGAGCGTAGGCGTTTTCAGCAGACGGCCAGTTGGTCCACACGCGGTCGCTGAATTCGTAGTACTGTTCCGGGAGGTAAGCGAGCGGGATAGCCGGCTGGTCTTCCATGAAGATCTTGTTGAGTTCGCGGTAGGCTTCCTTCTTCTTTTCCTCATCGGTCATGAGAGGAATTTCGGCAAGGAGCTTGTCCACTTCGGGGCGGAATTCCTTGGTGCCCGGCTGGTTGTAACGGCCGATGTTGGTGCCGGCCCAGTCACCGAGCTTCTGCCAGTCGCGGCTAGACATAACTTCGTTGAAGCGGCTCCACGGGAGAGACGGAGACACGTCGGCAGTCGGCTTGTGCATGATGAGGTCGAAGTTGCCGGTGCCCATGGCAGGCCAGTACTGACCGCCATCCACAAAGCCTTCACGAACGTCGATACCGGCCTTGCGCATGCCTTCAACAGCGATGTTCACGATAGATTCCCAGTCGGTCCAGCCGGCCGGAGAAGTGATGAAGAGGGTCGGGATCTTTTCGCCCTTGGCGTTTTCCATGTGGTCGAGAGAACCGTCATCCTTGAACACGGACTTGTAGCCGGCTTCGGTAAGCATGGCCTTCACAGTGTTGAGACGTTCGGCTTCGTCGGTAATGTCGAGCTTCACACCAATCTTCTGGTCTTCGGCATTGATGTACTTGCCTTCGAGGTTCGTCGGCATGATGAGGCCCGGCTGAAGCTGGGAGGTGTAACCGGAGAGAGCGAACTGACGGATTGCGTTGTAGTCGATAGCCGTAGCGAGGGCACGACGGAAGCGCTTGTCGTTGAGGGGTTCCTTCATGGTGTTGATCATGAGCATCGGCATAGCGCCCGGAGTGAAGAACGGAGCGTCGTTCAACCAGGTGTGCACGCCGGCGCTCTTGAGGTCGCCAATACGCGGAATGAAGGACATGGAAGCATCGAGTTCGCCCTTGCGGAGAGCGATGGTATTGTGTTCGTTGCTCTTGTAGATCGGGTGAACGATGTACTTCGGAGCCGGGAGCTTGCCTTCGTGGAGGGCAGCGTTGCCCCAGTAGTCGTCACGACGTTCGAGGATAATCTTGTTCGCAGAGTAGTCCTTGATGGTGTACGGACCGGAAACGACCGGGTTCTTGTCGAACATCATCTTCTTGACTTCGTCGAGGCCCTTTTCGGCAACGAGCGGTTCAAACACGTGGGCCGGCACAATGCGGATGGCCTGGAGGAGGTCCATCACGGAAAGCGGGTTGTTGCGCTTGTCCTTAGCCACGATGAAGGAGATGCGTTCGGCAACGGGAGCGTCCTCTGCCGCCGGTTCGGCCTTGAGGGTATCCACATGGATTGCAGAAATCTGTTCGGTAGTATTGATAGAGCCGTTCGTGAAGATGAACTTAACGTCGTTGGAGTTCACCTGCTTGCCGTCGCTCCACTTGGCGGCGGGGTTCAAGTCGACCACGATGCTGTCGTTGTTGGACAGTTCCGGAACGAGCGTGCCAAGAAGGGCTTCCACCTGGCCGTTCAGGGTATTATAGGTAACGAGCGGTTCGTAAACGAGGTTGAAGCGACCGCCAATCGGCCATGCGGCCATCCAGCTTTCGGCGAGCGGGTTGAACGTAGCGGGAGCACCCCACTGCTGGCCGGAGAGGTAGAGAGTTTCCTGACGCGGAAGAGCGCCTTCGGCGGCTTGTTGCTGTTCGCCACCACCGCACCCAAACAGGGCGCCCGTTGCCGAAACGACGACGGCAGTCTTGACAATAGATTTCATTCCAATCATGTGTATCCTCTTATTGTAAGCCTATTTACGACTTTTGATGAAAATCGGAATCTAATATAGATTTAATTGGGAATTTTGTTTCCCGCTTTTTGGAAAATAGCGTTTACAAAGCAAAACAAGCA
>CADBLC010000036.1 GCA_902795385.1 Fibrobacter succinogenes
CGTCTGGTTCTTGCCGTCCATGGCCTCGAGCTGTTCGCGCGTCACGTCGCGTTCAATGGCGTACAGGCGGATGCGTTCGTCCAAGATTCCGCAGCTTCCGGCAAAACCGGGCGTAGAGTCTTTCCACCAGAATTCGCTCAGGTCAATAAGTTCCGATTCGTCGGCCTCAATCTGCGCTTCTTCTTCCAACTCCGAGAGCGCCACCTTGCGGTAATCGCCGCTCCAGTCCAAAATGCCTGCCGGAATCTCGAGCGACGCCTGCTCCGAAATGGCGAACCTCGGCTGGCGCACCAGCAACAAGTACTTTTCGCCTTCGCAGCGAAGCACCACCAGAACGCCCACCGCGTTACCGCGCACAAGCACAATCCCGTGAACCGGGCGCCCGTCCGGCAGTTCGGCCGTAGCATTGAGCTTGATGAACAGTGGGCGGTGGACCTTCGCGAAATAGTTGACCGATTCGAAATGAATCTTCTTTACAACAAAGCCCTTCGACGAGGCTTCCAGCCAATCCTTGAAAATCTTGCTTTCCAGAATAAGGGAATAGTCTTCCTCGGCAATCTCCGGGGAAAAGGAATATTCAATTTCGTTGTTCATAATTCTCCGGCGGTTTCCCGCTACTTGGCCTTGGCTGACTTGATGACCTTGGCAGACTTCCAGGCTTTCACCAGGCTATCCACATCCACGGTATCGGCCACATAATGATTTCTACCGATATCGTAGACGAACAGTTCCTTCGTTGTCGACGGGCCGCAAGACGGCTCGGAGTCGCTCCGTTCAAAGACTTCCCTGGTCACGACGAATTCGTTCGCGATATAGAAACTCCCGCGAGAGAACTTGTCGACGGCGCCGCATTCCGGAATGGACTCCACGTAATAGGTGCTCGTATGCCAGATGGTATCGGGACGTTCCTGCAACTTTCCCAAATCAGTAGAATCGTTTTCCCAGCGGTTGCTGTGGCAGTACACCAGATCGGTATCCGCGCAAGCATAATGTACGGGAACGAGCGTCGTATCGTCCAGCCTCCACGACGACGGGAACAGCGTATCCGTAACCACGGAATCGCAGTTGTCGATGCGCAATCCGCAATTGGACTTCATCGTACGCCACACAAAAGTCCGCGGCGTAATGGAGTCGAGAACGCGGACCACCGACGGCGAGCCCTCCGTACGGAGCGGCAACGAATGGACGGAATCAAAAAGGGAATCGATGTAGATACGGACCGTGTCCCAGGTGAGCTTACCGCGGCGCACGAGAATCGAATCGAGGACGGTATCCGCGTCGTTCTTCACCTGGACCATGGAAATGCCGGCCAGCAAGTGCGACGCCATGTAGTACTTCAGGATGGTGTCCGGACGGTAAAGCGGAGCGGCGCAATCCTCGTCTGTCACCTCGATATCGAAATACGGCTTCAAAACGAGCACGGAATCTTCCCTCGAAGCATCCACACCGAGCCGCTTCAGGGCGCAGTTGGAGAACGTCCAGATGCTGTCCATGTAAATGTGCAGCGTGTCGCCCGCCAAGTAAATCAAGCTGCCGCTGTCCAGAACAGCCTTCTTGAAGAATCCCTTGCCGCCAAACGTCTGGTTGGAAGACGACAAGTCGAGCGGACCGTCATCGTCCTGGCTGCACGCCCATATTCCCAAAATTAGGGCACTGAACAAGATGAGGATTCTAAACAAGCGCATTATCAAAAACCTACGTGGTTCCTGAATTTAGAAATTTCCACGCTGTCCGCCAGGTGACACATCTTGTAGAAATCCGCCCAGCGGACAAACAATCCGTTGCGTCGCACCGACAAAAAGAACTCGGCGCTATCCCTTGGCGGAAGCCTGCCCACAATGGAATTCAAGTCGACCGTATCGCCAACAGAGGGCCCCGCCGTGAGTCCGGACATCCTGGATGACACGTTGTTCCCGTGATCGATTTCCACGAACGTCCCGAGAGAATCCTTGCCGACGTTCACGACAACACCCGGCAGCACCGGATGGACGGGCGCCTCGCCCGGGCCAAGGAACGCATCTTCGGCGAGCAGGCGGTCGTGGCCGTCAAAGTCGAAGTTCTCCGATATCGGAATGTTGGACCAGTCCAGCGGGAGGCTCGGGCAAAGTCCAGGGAACTTGCATCCTGTAGAAGCGTCCACCCACACATACGAGGAATCTTCCTGCATCATGTTAAAGTACGTATGGAGCGTAGAATCGTCGCGGAGTACAAGAAGGGGTTTCTCGAAATCGCCTCTCGTGGCCACCCAGTGAATCTTTTCCACCGCAGAAACCTTGATGGAAGCCAGGTAGCGCAAAAAGGCGTTGGGTAACAGGGGCGTCGAATCGTTCACGATCCACGAGCACTGAACCAAATCGTTCTTGAGTTCAAAAGCCGTGCCGCCAAAGCTCCTACAGCGTTCGTCCCACGAAAGCACCACGGGCACGGATTCGTTCCCCGGCAGGGGAATCTTGTCGACGAGCTTGTTGACGAGGCCGAACTTGAATGCCGAGAACAGGGCCGCGCATAAAACCAAAAGCCGGAACACGGGAATGTTTCGGCGCTTGGACTTATACTTTTTCTTGCATCGGTATTCCGAGAACTCGACGGCCATTATTCAGTTAACGCATCAGGAAATAGGCGATAAGTCCGCCGATAACGATCAAGATGACGATAATGGCAAGGACGGTCGCGCCAGAAGATTTTTCTTCGTCAAAGGGCATGGCCATGCCCTGCTTCGCGAGTTTCTTGTCGTCCTTGGTAATCGCGTTGAAACTCTTGGTAAAGCGACGCTGGTGTCCGGTCTTGCGTTCGCTGCGACGTTCGTCGGCATCCATGCTAGATGCGGAGCGCACATTCTGCGATGCGACCGGGGCCGCTTCGGATTCTTCGGATTCCGAAGGCAACGAAGCCTGTTCCTCGGGAGCCTGTGAATGCAGCGAGAAAGACATCAGTTCCGCCTCGAAGGCGAACACCTTGAGCTTGCGGTCCAGCCCGGCCTTCTTCAAGCCATCCACGATAGTCGCGCTGTTCGTAAGGAGGGCAAGCATGCCGCCCTTGGAAGAAAGCTCGTGCTGGAACTGAAGGAATGCATTGTAGGCGTCGCTATACACGAAGTCGAGACCCATCAAGTCCACCGCGACAAACTTGTCGTCGGGATGGGCGTCAATCAGGGCACGGACATCTTGCTTGAACTGCTCCGCGTCAAAAGCCCCTATCGGATTCAAGGGAGCGGAGAGCAAATCAAAGACACCAACCTCGCGATAATTCTTTAAATCAGGCATACAATGGAAATATAGACTAAAATTCTACAAAAATGATGAAAATCCCTAAAAAAACGGCATTAAATCAAAAAAAACGCTATTCCTCCCAGAACATCCCTCCCGCGGGTGCCGGTTCTTCCCCGACAGGCTCTCCAAGAACGGCCTCAGCAGGCGCAGGTTCTTCCTTGGGGGTCTCCACTTCTACAGGCTCGGGCTGCTCCTGCACGACAGGCTCGTCCGGCTCCTCGGAAAGCAGCGTCTTGGCCGCGTCGGAAGGCGTAAGATGGCCTTCGTTAGGCTTGCTGTGGCCGAACAGGTACGGACTCACGCTCACGCTAATCCTGTGCACCGGCGAAAGAACCGGATGGGACTCGAACGCATAGTCCACCTGGAGGAAGTTCGCGATGAGTATACCCGCACCGGCGGTCACGCTACGCCACGTGGTAAAACTAGCCAGACCGGCACGCAAGGAAAGGCCGAAATCAAAGTTGAATTCTAAGCCACCGTGGCCGCCCGACAACCAGTCGAAGGGATCTTCCCAAATGCGGCCGCCAGCCGATTCATCGGTATCGTAATCCAGGTCGCGGGCTTCTTCGTGGAACACGCCGGCACTCTGCCAGTACACGCCAAGCTTGCCATACAGGTAGTTCACCGGGACGGCATAGCTAGCAGCCAGGTAGAATTCCGGCGAGGAATACTCGAATTCTCCAGACTCCCAGCTGGTCGCCGAAGACGTCCAGCCCTTGAGGAGGCCGGACAAGTAAAGGCTGTCAACGGCACGGTAACGGATGCCGGCATCGCCACGGAATCCCCAGCCCGTCTGGTCCATGTCGCGGTAGATTCCGTGGAAACCGACGCCCACGGAAAGTCGGTCAAAGATGCGCCTGCCCCACGACACCGAGAGCACGTAGTCCGCGATGGCGAGCGTATTGTAGTACGTTCCGCGCGGAATCCCCTCCCCTTCACGGATGTAGGGAATATCGTTGGCACCAAAGCGCGACAAGGCAACACCCAGCCCCTGGCCCGTTCCAAGCGGGATGGCGACCGAAGCGAAATCGTACTGAGTGTCCTCGAAGTATTCGGTATGCGAAAGACTCACCCACGTATAGTCCACGTTGGAAAGCTGTTGCGGATTGGAAAGCAGTCCCAAGTAATCGCCATCCACGGCAATGGACGCCGAACCCAAGGCAGCGGACCGCGCACCCGGCTCGATATCCAGGGTCGCGTTTGCATAGGCGACACGGTCGGCGGCATACACCATGCCCGACACCAACGCAAGAACCGCTATCAATTTCCACTGAGTTGTCATTTTTCTGTACCCAAGATAGATTATTTTTTAAACTACAAAATTCGCACGTTACACAAATGTCACTTTCCGATTATATCCAGCAGTTCCTGACGTACCTCGCCACGCAGCGCAGGTACTCTCCCAGGACTATCGACACCTACGGCAAGTCGCTGGACAAGTTCCTCGCCTGCACCGGCGAAGGCGCCCCGTTGGCGGCGTTCTCCGAGACGGGCATCAAGGCGTTCGTCTGGGACCTCAAGATGAAGCAGAAGCTCGCCCCCACGAGCATCTGCGAGCACCTTGCGGCATTAAAAAGTTTCGGGAAGTACATGGTACGCAGCAAGATTCTCGAAAAGAACCCGGCCGAGAGCATCCCCATGCCCAAGCGCCCCAAGCGCCTGGTGAACGTACTCGGGCAGAAAGACCTGGCCGAGGAGAAATTCCCGGAAATCGAGAACCCCACCCTGCAGCAAGCGCGCGCACGTATTTTGCTAGAACTCATCTACGGTTCAGGGCTCCGCATCTCGGAATGCCAGATGCTCACCTGGGACCGCATCGACACAAGCGCGAAGCTCGTACGAGTGCTCGGCAAGGGCAACAAGGAGAGGATCGTGCCCCTGACAGAAAGTTTCATCGAACGCATCGCGAACTTCAAGCAGATGGAGGCGGAAGCGGGCCACCTCCCCACCGCGGCAGGCTACGTCTTTTTGAGCGAAGACGGCAAGCCTTTCGGCCTGCGCACCTTACGCAACGACATCCAGCACCTGCTGCGCGAGATTGGATGGGAAGGCAAGGCGAGCCCGCACGTATTGCGTCACAGTTTCGCGACACACCTGCTCGAGAACGGCGCCGAAATCATGAGCGTAAAAGAGATGCTCGGGCACTCGAACATCTCGACCACGTGAATGCGGAACGGCTCCGCGAGGCGTTCAAGAAGACGCACCCGCGAGCGTAAGACCAAATGAAAACGCAATATGTGAGCGTGGTCATATATCAATCGTATGGAAAAGATATATATTAACACACAAACATGACAAGGACAAATATGTTTCGCTCATCCAGGCATTCTTTCAACACATTATTCCTTATCGTATTAATTGCATGCGGTTTGTTTTTTGCATCTTGTGCAATAATCTTTCCAGTAAGCAGTCCAGATATTTCTGCAAAAGAATACAAGGTATTAGTATCGAGCAATAGCAAAGCTGCAAAGTGCTACTCTAAGGGTTTTAGAGGTGGCGCATTAACCTTTGACATCCTTCTTTTCTGGCCGGCCGTAATTGTTGACGGGCTTGGAGGTTTTTATACATATTATTATTATGATCCGATATATTGTGCAGACCATCAGACCGAAGAAGAAACTTACCCTGCAATAAAAAAGAAATCAAACAAAACGGATGACGATGAATATTCCGATGATGAAGATTCTGAACCTGTTGTGAAGAAAAAAACAAAGAAAGCCCATCCCAAAGAAAAAAATGTAGCACCAGCGGCAACGGCTCCCCCAAAACCAGCAAAACTAACGAATCCGATTTATGTTGCCATACTTGAGTCCGCTTCGGGCGGAATCCTTGAACATCAAGAAGCTCAGTTTATAACAGACGTTCTACGAGAAGAAGCCGTACGAACACTGTCTTCACAATCTAACGCAACAATCATGACTCGCGAGAATATCATCACAATGCTCCCGCCAGAAAAATCTCTCGAAGAATGCGAAGGTTCTTGTTTAGTGGAAACCGGTAAAAACATAAGCGCTGATTACGTATCGCAAGCACGAATAGGCAAGTTCGGGAAGAACATGACGATTTCTGTCGAACTTTACAAAACATCAAACAGCAAATTAATCTCTAGTTTTAACGCCAAGGCTCCTGACATCGATTATCTCGAAGAAGCCATTCGTGAAAAAGCGCCGCAAATGTTTGACGAGATTATAAGTCAAGAAATGAACAAATAAAAGAATAGCTGTCAATACAATCAATTTTGCTTTTGACAGCCCAGGATTATTCAAAATTACAGTATCATTTACAGCATCTTTTACAGTATCATTACCAATTATTTTTCCCTGATTCACCTCAGCATCAAGATATTGTTTGATCAATCAAAAATCAATGATTTGATTTTTTCTTTCTTTTCGCAAGTTCCTTGACTTCATTGATTTCGTTGATCAGCTGTTCCGTTGTCGGCAGATACAGCTTATATTCACTAGCGAGAATGGTCTTATTGTTTTCCGGCAAGGTCATTTTTACCACAGAGTCATTCTTGCCTGCGCACAGAAGAATACCGATGGTCGGATTTTCTTCAGGAAGCTTTTCAATGCGGTCATAATAATTCACGTACATCTGAAGCTGTCCAATATCTTGATGCGTGATTTTACCAATTTTGATTTCAACAATCACAAAACAACGGAGCAACCTGTTGTACAGAACTAGGTCAATGAAGAATTCATCGTCTTCAAGCATAATCCTCTTCTGCCTTGTCACAAAAGAGAATCCCTTGCCCAGTTCTAGCAGAAAATCAGTAATGTGCGAAAGAATTTCACCTTCCAGATCATTTTCGCAATAAACAGGTTTCTTTTCCAAGCCTAGAAATTCTAAAACCATCGGGTCCTTGATGACCTCCTGCGGGGTCTCAGGAACGCGTTCCTTACGCGCGACTGCCAAGACAGATTCCTTATCATTGCTTAGCAGCAGACGTTCGTACAATTGACTATTGATTTGCCGTTCAAGTTCGCGACCAGTCCAAGCATTGTTCACCGCCTCAATTTCGTAATATTCACGTTTATCGGGATCAGAAATTTGAATCAGCATACGATATTGCGACCAGTTCAATTGCGAACGCACTGCGTTCGCAATTGGGTACGTAATGAAAAATTGGCGGCAGAATTCTAATTGTCGCCTAGAAAAGCCGCTTCCATACTCCACTTCAAGCGTTTCGGCAAGCGATTTTACAATATACGCCCCATAATCGGCTCGTTTTTTGCCATGCTGTTCCTCTTCGAAAATCCGCTTGCCAAGATTCCAATACATCTGTACGCGGCAAAAATCAACGCTCCTGACCGCATTTTTCTGAGCAGCCTCAATAATCTGCTTGGCATCGCGAATCAACTTCGTTGAGATGATTTCTTTCGACTTCATATTAGCCTCCATTTGGCCGCAGCACGCGACCAGTTGATGTTAGAGGCGTCTTTTTATTCCAAAAACCCAGAAATAAAAAGACGCATTTCTCCATTTGACAAAGAAACGCGTCGGGCATTAATGTACCTAATATTCAAGTTACTGGCAAGGGGCCAAAGGAAATTTTACAAACGTCTGGCAACCAACAAAAAAGCAAGCGACAATCTAATTCTAAAATCACCTAATATATAATCAGAACAAGTAGGTAATAAGCAAAGACTCACCCGCGAGCGTAGGCACAACTAATTATTCAAGCCATGGCGGCATTGTCCAACAGGACATTCATATAAGTCTGGTACGGAATGCCAGCTGCAGCGGCCTTACGCTTCAGTGCATCCACGGTTTTCACCTTCAGCCTTATAGAATACATTTTCTTTTCTTCTTTTGATTCCGCAATAGCCCGTTTAATACGGGCAATGGATTCTTCCAAAGTCTCCGTTTCATGGCCACCGGAGATTATCTCCGGATCCCTTGTACTCGTATCCTTTTCGAGTTTCTCAATAACCGCCTTGGGGTAGATATCATCTACTAGCTTGAAACCCTTGGGCAACCTAGATTTCCTTTGCATCTTGCACCTCGTCTTCATGAGCCCTCCTTACGGTTATCAAAGTCGTCAAATCGTCCGTAACAATTATTGTCCAATACTGATTGTCAACTTCGGCAGTAATTTTTGATACACCATCTTTCCCTGAGGGGTCGCGTCTCAATTACCCTCTTCAATATAAAAAATGTATATACATATGTCAATACACATTACAATACAAGGATTTTCAAAGACGAATTACAAACTGCTAATAGCATGCCGAAAAGAAAAAAAGCGAATTCGAAGAGAATTCACTACAATTTGAATGAAAATTGTCTAGACTGTCCATTTAATTGGACACTTATTGGACAGGTTGAAATTGAAGGGAATTCTATTTTTACGTTCAATTCAACGAGGGCAAAAATACCACATAAGCATGACTACTCAGTGGGGCATACCCACTTATTCGAGACATGGCCCTAATTCCTATCGCCAAGCTGAATATTCACCGTGATGTTTGTATCAGAGAAGGTTTCTTCTTTATACTTCACAACCGCACCAGCGAGGTTGAGGATATTGAGCTTCAGGTATTCATCATTTTCTTCCTTGCCGTCTTTCTTGACGTTGATAATCGGCATGAACGCCGAATCAGTCGGGACCAAACTACCTATCGGAATCTTGACATGTCCGGTATCGCTACCGCAAATCGGAAGCTTACGCTGGGGATTCTTCGGATCCGGATTATTAATATTCAAGTCCGCACTTTCGGCACAAAGGCCAGTGCCCAAATTACAGGGATTGATGAACGAGTAACAATAGTCGAAGGTCACTTCCGTTTCCGGCTCTTTGCTCAACTTAATCGAAAGCACTTCTAGGGTATCGCCTTCCCAGTATACGTAATCCCTAGCAAAAATCGTCGGGTCAAACTCTGGATAATCGGACGCAGCAAAGCTTGAAGAACTCATCTCCGAAGAAGAACTAGAACGAGCGACATTGATAATATCGATGGGGAGCCTCGCGCACTTTTCGGTTCTGTCACCGTCGGCGTAAACAGCCGCTTCCAGGTCGCACACGCGGATGTAGAAGCGTTCGTCCTCTTCGGGCAGAGCGTCGTACTTCGCATGCAGAACAATCGGGGTGGTCAGGGTCGTCTTGCCCTTTTCGAACTGGGCTCTTACCGTATCGCCTTTATCGCAAAGCGGGAGGTCGGCATAGACAATGTCTTCACGGTGTGCATACTTGCCACCGGCACCGTTCTCGGCACCCTTGTCGAGGAACTCATAGCAATAGCGGAACGGGACCCTAGTCGACGGTTCCAAACTTAGATACAGGCCCACCGTATCGCCGATATCCTCGTGGTCTTCGCGAAGCTTTTTCTTGGCATCGATTTTGAGCTGAGGCTGGCATACCCACTTGTTTGCGGAATACACACACTGTTCAGTCGTCCTCCCTTCCTGGGTGCAGTACCACACTTCGGACATGGGATCCATTTTGCACTCGTCCGTAATAAGGGTAGAACTCGAAGATTTCATCTCCGAAGAAGACGAATTTATATTTTCTTTCTTAAGGCAACGAACACTACGTCCATAGCTTTTATCATACTGACCTGACAATATCGCACCATCGCTATCATACTTTATGTATACTCGATACGCACCATGAATGTTACTTTCTGTAGAACTCCAAAAATCTGCATAGTTACCTATATTCGAAAATCCATTAGCGAGATTTCCAAGTCCTCCAGGAAATGCAGAAAATCCATAAGAATCTATGCCGTTGTCACCCCCATTCCAACCACTTCTAGTTTTTAGAATTTTCCCAGCTACGGATATTCCACCAACAAAACTAAAAAGAGTGTACCATGCTGAGGTATCAGGCAAAATCCATCCCTCCGGGCAAACTCCCTGCACAGGAAATCTCGACGAGCAGGTTTTACCATAACCACAGCCCTTGCCATTACTGCTAAACTTAGCTGTGCTATCCATTGCAGCACCCCATGTATATAGTCGCCCATACTTGGCACAATTACTAGCACTATCGTTATAACAGAAACTGTTCGTCTCTTCAAAGTTCAAATTCTCAGCCATCCAAGTTTGTTCGCCAATTTTCACTGTCTTATACACCTGTCCATCGCGGCTATCTGTCATCTCGCCATAAGAAATTGCAGGATTTAAATATGCCCACGAGTTCTTGCCAGAAGAAGACTTCACAACTTCGCCACTACTTGACACAATTATAAAAGAACTGCTAGATACCTGTACCGAACTAGAATCCGATTTAATAGAACTACTAGATTCTTCATGGCTATCACCGCTCAGAATGACACTAGATGAAGAACTGCTTGTGTTTCCAGCACAACTACCTAATCTATCATCGTCGCCACTACTCACAACATCAGAGAACGAGCTACTATATTCTTCTTCATCAAAAGACAAATATTCCGTTTGGTTTTGAGCTCGTTCCCATTCGTCAAAGCCGTCATCCATCCGCTGTACGTAATCCGTACAGGCGGTGAGTAAAACTACGAGAATGATTCCATATAAGTACTTCATAATCATCCTCCTAGAAAGCAAAGCTCACCCCGACACCAATGGCACCAACGATTGCAATGCCAATCCCCACACTACGAAGAGTCTGCCCAGACTTTGCATCTTCGCGATATGATTCAAATTCTTTTTTCGACGAATACGTCTTTTCACTCGCATCCTTCGCCTTGCTATTACCGACTACAGCAAGAACCACGCCGGTTATTGTCGCCGCAGAACTGATTCCGAGTAAAACCCACTTAGTCGTTTTACTTTCATTTTCGTCAACATTCGTCGGAATGTTCCCACCCACTCGTGCACTTGGCTTTCCGTCAAGTTCATCATAAGCCGCCTGCGCACGAGCCCGTATCGAGTCATTCTTGCTCATGGCAACACCCTGCCCATGTGTCAACGGATGCGTCACATGCACCACCTCGTGCCACTTTGGAGTCACATCAACTTTTTCGGTCCAGCCATTGCCCTTAAGCACGACATCGGCACACAACGGAACTTCTCCCGAATAAGGCGTACTGCCTGATTCCACTCCGTCAATCACCACCGTTACCGACTGGGGTTCACCATTATATTCAGCAGTAAGTTCAAGTCCGCCTTTGCCGCGTGCCATCTCCTTGTCAAAAATTTCCGTTTTCTGTTTCGCTATGGACACTTTGAATTCAACCGGATCATAGCACGGATGCGACAGAAGGACGCTATGAATTCCCGGATCCAACCGAACCTTTCTTTGAGATTCTCGGTTCCCATCTACTGTCACGCCAAGTTCACCCCTACTTGCGGCTTTCCCAGCTAAAATCGGTCTAGCCTCAAACCAGCCATAAGCCGGCAAAAGCGTAAGGTCAATTTTCTGGTTATTTTCCTTTATGTCAACAACAATTTCAGCATCATCAAAGTGTTCCTTAGACATTACAATACGATGGTTGCCTTCTTCGACCTGCACCTTGCAAGGAGTACTTGTACACTTGGGAATACCCCTGCCATCAATTGTTGGAAGCGCGCCCGTCGGAGTAGATACTATTTCTACAATAAACTGCTTTCTGCCTGCATAGCTATATTCACCAACACCGTCAAATGCGCCTATTCCGGCAAATCCGCTAGGTCCCTTGATTTTGCGGAAGAAATCAGGAGATTTTTCCTTAATAATGATCAGAAGTTCATTTACATTGGCCCCCTGACCGTTAATTGTCGCAATAAGTTTGTTCCCCGCGGTCTCGTAAAGTTCCGCCGAAAGGGTTAGCGCCCCACCAAAATTCCCAACACGAGCCTGGCAAATGTAATCAGCGGCAATGTTCTTGCCGGTTTCTACAAGGCAACTGCCTTCGCATTCCTCAATCGCCTTCCCAGGCGGAAGCATCTGCTGAATGTTCTCACGAGTCATGATGGTATAGTTCTGCTCGGCAGGCAACACCTTCACAGCCTCGGAACGGAACACATCCGTCAAATATTGTTTTTCTTCGAGAGTAATGACACCCGAACCGGCAGTAGTTTCCAAAACCGCCACATGGGTTGCCCAGGCGGGAAAAGCAACCGCAGCCACGGTCAGCAACATCCTATACAGCGTACGCATCCTACAACCCCTCGCCCTTCAAAAGGCCTATATAATCATCGCCTTCCTCGCCAATCAACAACATTGGTTTCAAAGCAGAATCCACAATCATTGTCTTCGGCAAGGACATATTCTCACTTTCGTTCTTGATTCCAAAATTTTCGGTAAGTCGGCCAAACGGATCCAACACAGCCTTCTGCTGGTCCAACGAAAGTTTGCTCAAGAATTTTATGATTTTATCGTTTTCACGTTCACCCACATTCACAAGAACAACGGCCGTTCCAGCCTTCGTAAGGTCATCAGTATGAGCGGCAATCTGTTTTAACCCCACACGGCACGGAATGCACCATGTCGCAAAATACACCAGCGCTACTCTTTTGTTTTTTTGGGCAATCTGCTGCAAATGCGTCTTTGTAAAAGGAGTATTATTATCCGACAGTTCTCGCACAGCGAACCATGGAAGAGAATCCTTTATTTGCGACGGAAGCGGCATCGTAACCGATTCCTTTGCCAGGGCGGTCTGCGCCAAAAGCGCTACCAGAACGAAGAAAACTAGCTTCAATTTCATAGTCTACCTCGCCACCCAGCGGTCAATTTCCTTGAGCCATTCGACCATGAAACTGTTCTTGGACAGATTGCCCTGAAGTTTTTCGCGAGCTTCGGCTTCGTCACGGCGACCAATTCCCTTAAAAGTTCCACCCAGGGTGAAATATGTTTCACCGCTACAAGACTTACCATTCAGCGCAATCACTTCGCTACAGCTAATACCAAGCCCGCCTTCCTTGCACTTGGGGTCAGAAACTTCCAATTCCAGCACCACACCCACGCCGCAGCTATCGTTCAACGATTGGAGAGGCGCAGTTTTTGAAATTTCTCCGAACACATAGCGACCTTCTTCCGTTTCTATGGCGCCATCCATATAGAGCTTATACCTGCCCTTATAATCGTTGTAACCTTCCAGCGCCTTGCGGTAGTCTGCTTCAATTTCACCATACTCATCATTTATCCCCAACGACTGCAGCACCATTACCGCATTCTGGTAATTGGCATATGCTCGCATCAGGCTATCGTAACTAGAGAACTTCTCAAGCGGATGATTTGTTGTATTGTGTACGGCCATCGTAGACACAAGTTGATCTCGAGCCGACTGATAATCCTGTCGGAAGGGTTTTGCCGCATCGTTGCGTTCCATACACGCCACCACGCCCACCACACCATCACGCGCAAGCGTCTGGTTCACACGAACGTCCTGGCGATTCCGTATTTCGGCAGAAACCTGCGATTTAGTCTGGAATTTTTCCGTAATGGTCTCGTTTCCATCAGCAGCAACATCGGACGTCTTTTTCGAGATATTCACCGACTTGACCGTACTCTGAATTTGCACGGCAATCTGCGAGACCGCCATATCAAGTGCCAGGTTGTAATCACCTGCCGTTCCGATGCCCTGGAGCTGGCCATTCGGACACGAATACAACCCCAATTCCTGAGAAATCGGCATCTGGGGTTTAGGTGGCGGCGGGGCAACAGTTTCTTTTTCCGATGCGCAACTGCACAACAGAAAAGCCACAACCAGAAAATGAGAAACAGCCATCTTCATGGCTATAATATATATATAATCAGAACAAGTAGGTAAAGGCAGGACCCATATAAAAGGCCAGGCCTTCAAAAAGACGCACCCGCGAGCGTAGTACACTTACTGGACGCAACGGACAGGGACAAGAGGCGATTCGTTTACGCCATCTACGTTGAAGGTTAATGCACCCCGGACGCTGTAAGAAGAATTCGACCAATCCAATATCGTCACCATAAGCAAGCCATTCATGGAACCTAGCCACATATTGAAATCCCCGGAACTGAAGCCCAGCTGCGGTTCTACACGACCGAAATTATCCGTAGTTTTTCCCCAAACGAAAAAGCCGGTCGGTTTCGCGGAAAAACCATAGGCATTTATGCCCGGCAAATCTCCACCCCATTCCGTCGAGCGCAGGTATACGGCGGCATTTGTCGACCCGCCAACATTCTCCACAAGTTCAGTAAAATCATTCTCGGTAGGCAATCTCCAGCCGTCGGGGCAAACTGTCCGGGCTTCTTCATAAGTATAGTACCGGCCATACTCCGAGCAGTTTTCATCGTCATCCCAGAAGCACTTCCCCAGGCTATCGTTTCCGTAATTCAAGTTTTCCGCCATCCACCTTGTATTCCCGATATAGGCGTACTTGTAATATTTTCCGTCACGGGCATCCCTGAACTTTCCTGTAAGCACATCCTTATTCTTCACACAGCGGACATAGGCTTCCCATTCAGCAAGTCCACCATGAAAGAAGGTGTAATTCACATTTGTTTCGAAAACAATCCTCGTCGTCGAATTCGATCTCGCATAATCTACATCGGCTAGCCAAGCATAGCCCATAAATTCGCCCCATTCAGAAGCATACCCTGGAACAAACGAAAGACCAAAAATATCGTTATCCGCACTCAGGGAATCATCCCAGCCCGCCTTCGACTTCAACGCAATTCCTTCCTTGCTTAAGCCAAGCTTTTCCTCTATCCTGCGATACAGAGAAAGGTACTCGTCCATCACCGGCACATGCCAGCCAGCAGGGCAGACTCCCTGATGGTTCCTGATTGGCACAATCTTTTTTGCACTCGGAATGGAATCCTTGTAGCCTTCGCTGATGTTCATGGCAGCAGTCCAGGTATAGAGACGCCCTAGAACATCGCAACTTTCCGCCTTCCCGAACGGGCACGACGTCTGGGTTTTCAGGTTTATAGCCAGCGCGCTGTCCGTGGTGTTTTCCGAGAAGTTCAGGTTTTCCGCCATCCAAGTCATCGCGCTGTCGCCCGTACCGATAGTCACGATCCTGTAGACATGGCCGTCGCGCTCGTCCGTCATTGTCTGGTATTCAATGTCCGGATTCTTGAAGCTGTCCTTCGTGTAGGATTCTAGAGGGAACTCCTTCAAAGTTACAGAACTGCTGGATTCTCCGCTACTGCTGCTGGCATCTTCGCTGCTGCTCAGGGTATCGCCCTTGGAAGAACTGCTCGACTGTTCGGACGAAGACTGCTCCGAAGAAGACGATTTGCCGGAACTGCTGGATTCATCCTTGAGCGAACTTGAAGAACTCCGCGAATTATCCTCAGAAGAACTGCTTGGCGATTCGGTCGAAGACAAAATGTCCGAACCGGGATTATCGTCAATCGGATTTACGGAAGAGGCGTCATCCCCACAAGCTGCAAAAAGCACAAACAAGCCCATCAAGGCAAAATATTTCCAAAACGACAACGTGCTTTTAGACGCAAACGTCTTCATTCATCCTCCCTTACAAATTTCAAGTGCGACGCACCCGCGAGCGTAACAGCAGTGAGCAATCAGCCATGAGCTACGAGAAATAACTCATCGCTCAAAGCCCATAGCTCTTTGCTAGAAGAAGCTGCCCTTGATGCCGACAGCGATGGTCCACTGCTGGCCAAAGTCGCTCCAGTCGGGAGCGTTCCATTCCTTCATCGGGGACTCGTCGTACCGAGAAAGCGACGAACACCGGGATGTCCGTCCTCGAGAACTCGAGGCCGTACACGAATGCCGCCGACCACGTCTGGTGATCGGGATCCGGTTTCGGATCGTAGTTGCCCACGCGCTCCGAGGCAATCCACGCAACGCCCAGCGGCGCCGAGAACGTAAGCCCGAAGGAATGGACGAATCCGGGAATGCCGCGGTAGCCATACGCAATCGAAGCGCCGGCAGAAGGCGGCGTAAACGCACCGAGGTCATTCTCGCCATACGGCTTGAAGCGGTACTTGAAGCGCTTGCCCTTGTGGTCAAGATCTTCCCAGTAAGAATCGTTGAACTCGTTCTCGCCCGAAATCAGGTGCATCGCGAACGGGTGCGTGTAGGTAAGGCCGTACAGCCAGATTCCTTTGTCCGTATCGCGGCTGTAGTCCCAGCCGAGCGTGAGGGAATAAAGGCCTGAGCCCTTCTGGAAACTGCTAGGCAAGAACTGCTGGCCAGCGTCGACACCGCGCTTGATGTCGTACTGCCCCGTGGGGATAGAAAGCGATGCCGAAAGCGAAGCGGCACCGCCACTGCCGATAGTCTTGCTGAAGTCGAACGAGATGTCGCCCATGCCGCCCGTACTCTTGTCCGTCGGGTTCTGGTTGCTGCGGTACTGCACCTCGCCCTGGTGCGACATGAACGGCACCGAGACTCCAAACTTGGTGGACCACGTCGGCTTCACAGAGAAATGCGGAGTCATCGTGAGGCCCGAGAAGTTCTGGCCCACGTTGTACTTCGTAAAGACTTCCGCTTCCAAGTAACCGCCCGAAACGCCCTGGCCAATCCACTTGATGCCGTCGCCAGAACCGCCACCGGAACCGCCCGCACCGCAACCGCCAATGGACTCCCACGGTGTCGCGGGTTCCACGGGAGATTCAAAACCAACAAAGAAGGAGACCGCCGCGATGGCGGCAAAGGCACAACATTCTGTCAAAAATTTTCTTTTCATGTCATGCCTCACGGGAGCTTAAGCAAATATGCAGGGTTAGTGCCAGTCGCAAGGAACATGCCGTCGGGAGACCTGCCGCCAATCATGGGAACAGGCGCCACTTCGCGCATCTCGTCGACCCATTCAAAGGCAAGGTCGCTCGGTGCGTTTGCCGCCAAGCGGATTTCACGCATAACGGTACGGCCAAACGAGCCGTCTTGCACGCTCTCTTCCGTCAAGTCGGTCGACTTGTTGAGCATGCCCTCACGCGCGGCGAATTCGGCCCACAGCACGAACATGCGTCCGTTAAATTCAAACCAGTGCGGTTGCGCCGGAGCCGACAACATGCCCTTGACCTCTTCAATCTTTATGGGCGTCGAATTCGCAGAAAGTTCCTGGATATAGGCTTCCCACGTCGACGGATTCTCGAGCACGTTATACACGATGAATTTTCCATCAGGCGAAATCATGGGAGCGTCAACGCCCCATTTTTCCTTGCCAGCCGGCTTCTTGAGCGTCTTTTTCTCACCGCCATTCGCGAAATCAACGAACACGATTTTTTCTGTCGCGTCAATCGAATCCACATAGACCAAGCGGACATCCTTTGTTCCAAAGAAACCTTCCACGGTAGAATCCGGAGCGCTCGTATCCGGGCTGGCGGATTCCTTCACCCACAAGTGCGGGGACGCCGTTTCCAGGGAGTTCTTGTCGAAGAACCAGAACTTCTTCTGGTCGGCCATGCGCACCGCGAATATCTTGTAATCCAGGGCGCCACCGCAATTCAGCTTACCGTCCTTGAAAGCATTGCCACGGAGAGCCACAATGAAGCCGCCATGCGTACTCCATTCCGGGTCCTGGAACTGGCACTCATCCTTGCCGACCATCATGTACCATTTCACGTTGCCCGCGGTATCGCTCACGGTAAGGCGGTCGTGCTGTTTCACGCGCTTGGTCGTGTAGGCGGAATCAGGAGCGTTTACACGCAGCGTACCGCCAAAATTCAACCAGAGCATCGACGCCGGGTATTTTTCCGCATCCTGACTCACCGAGGGGTTACAAACCTGTTCCATGCCGTTGACATGGAACATCTTTCCAATCTTGGAAGACTGGCCAGACACAGCCGACTCGCCAGAATCCTCGGCCTCGAACGGCTCCGGGGAATAGCACGCGGCAAGCGCGAGCATCGCAATCAACAATCCAAATAGTTTCTTCATCTACAGCGTAACCTTTACCTTTTCGCGCATGGCCATAACCTGCGCCTTGGCTTCTTCCACGGTGTTGCGGCGGGCAAGCAGCACGCCCAGACGGCGGTGGCCCTTGAGTTCAGGTTTGCCGAACAGGCGGAGCGCCGTATCCGGTTCAGCGAGGACTTCTTCGAGGCCGCCAAACTTCATGTGGTCGGAGTTGCCGTCCACCACGATAGCCTTCGAGGCGCTCGGGCCGTGGAAAGCGATGTTCGGGATGGGCAAGCCCAGAATGGCGCGAGCATGCAATGCAAATTCGGAAAGGTCCTGGCTGATAAGCGTTACCATGCCGGTATCGTGCGGGCGCGGGGAAACTTCGCTGAACAGCACCTCGTCCTTGCACACGAAGAGTTCCACGCCAAAGATGCCACGACCACCCAAAGCGTCCGTGACCTTCTTCGCGATTACCTTCGCCTGTTCCAGCAGTTCCGGTTTCATCGGCTGCGGCTGCCAGGATTCCTGGTAGTCACCACCCACCTGGTGATGGCCGATCGGCTCCAAGAAGCTCGTGCCTGCCACATGGCGCACCGTGAGCAAAGTAATTTCGTAATCAAACGGCACAAAGCCTTCCACAATCACGCGGCTGGCATGGCCCGTACGGCCTTCGTGCTGCGAGATGTCCCAGGAGTTCTGGATGTCGGCCTCGGTCTTAATGACGCTCTGGCCATGGCCCGAAGAGCTCATCACCGGCTTCACCACGCACGGGATGCCGATTTCCTTGACAGCGGCCTTGAAATCTTCGAAATTGTCGGCGAAGCGGTACGGGCTAGTCTTGATGCCGAGTTCCTCGGCGGCCAGACGGCGGATACCTTCGCGGTTCATGGTAAGCTTGGTGGCCTTCGCGGTCGGGATGACGGTAAAGCCTTCCTTTTCCATCTCGACAAGCGTATCGGTCGCAATAGCCTCGACCTCGGGAACGATGTAGTCGGGCTTCTCCAGTTCAATCACGCGGCGAAGTTCGGCACCGTCGAGCATGTTGATGACGTGGCTACGGTGGGCCACCTGCATACCCGGGACACCGAGACGCATCATCTCGATGATGACTTCCTTGCCGAGTTCGCCAGCTCCGCAAAACAGCACCTTGGTGGCGCTAGAACTTAGAGGGGTACCGATTTCTGCCATATTAAACTCCTTGGTTTACAGGAATAATATAGTTATTAATAACGAAGGCCCTACTTGTCAAGGAAGCAGGAAACGCTAACATTATTTCCTACATCCACCATAAAGGGGAGGGATTTCCGGCCATAAACCGCAGTCGCGGGAACATGCGTCTGGGCAAAATCGCTACCCTCCATTTCGTATTTTCCCAGCTTTGCGCGAATATTTCCATCCCCGCTAAACCCTCTATTCGCGGTACAGATGAAAGTGCGGGTATCATCATCATCCATGTCCTCTTCAGGAGCAATGTCGAATATCATCACCGAATATACGGTTTCCTCAAAAGTCAAAGCGTTGGTCGCCCCATAGCCCATGAGCACGAAGTCCGGAATGGTCATATCAATAGCATTCACTGCCGAGCAAGCCACTTGTTCCACCGTGTTGTCGTCGTTGGTCACAAGGAGCGTCGGCTGGGCCATTTCACCCTTGTGCTTCAGCAAGGCCGTCGCAGCAGTTCCCTCGCCAGTTATGCCCTCACCGCTCCATTCGTAGGCAACAATATTCGCACCATCAGATGTACAGCCGGACACAGTCCAAGAAACGGACTTTTCTCCGTCAGTAACACTCACCTCTTCCGAAGTCGTAGTGCACTTGCATCCGGCAATCGGTATACCATTCACCTGGAGCGGGGAGCAAGTAGCCGTTCCCGAGATGCTGTCAGGCAAAGTCCATTCGAGAGTCGCCGTCTTTACACCGGAGGTCGCATAGACGACAGCACCAGAGCTCAAATCGCCGTGCTTGGTCAGCGTACTCGGCGTGGCATCTTCAGAGAACGTCCACGTAAAGTCCCCGGCAAGAATTGTTGACGTCGACAAAGACTCGGGCAAGGCTATTTTCCAAGCCGTAGAGCTTCCACGATCTATCGTTTTGTTCTCCGGCGCACATTCCAAATGGACTTCTCGCGGAACGACTTCCGAAGAAGACGAACTCTCGGACGACGAGCTCTTTTCCTTAGACGAGGAACTATTGTCTTCTGACGAAGAACTCTTGCTCCCGGACGAAGAACTATTACCTTCGGACGAGGAACTCTTCACCTTGGACGAAGAAGAATCCTCGCTTTCAGAAGAAGAACTCTTCACCTTGGACGATGAACTAGACTTTTCATCCTCGACTCCCGACGAAGACGAGGAGTTTTCCGAACTACTCGAGGATTCCTCCTGCAAGGAGCTCATTTCCGGATTCGGATTTGCGGGAGTCCACGAATCGTCATCACCGCAAGCAAGGAACAACGCGCATGCGCATGCCACGGAAGTAGCCAAACCAAGTTTCAAAAGATTCTCCTTCATCCCCTCCCCCCTCTATCATTTATAGCTGCAGATGCCCTTGACATTGAAATTACCGGTGGCACCGTCTTCCCCCTGGATCGTGAAGCGAATCGCAGCAAGTGTTTTCGCGGCCTCAGCGCCCGAAATCTTGCCCGTACCCCAGCCGCCCTGTTTAAACCTTTCCCAGGTAAAGCACGTTTCGTCGGCAGTTTCTGATTTCGGGAGAGAAACGTACGGAAGATCAAAACCGGCAAGGGCGCTATCCCTCGCCTCGCCCATGCTGAGTTCCAACATGGCGTCGACATCGGCGGTATAAGAAATACAGAGGCCGCCCCATGCAGAAGCGTCGGCGACATCAACCTCACCTGTGCAAGCATCCGATTCCACGCCAGCAACATTAAAGCCAACAGCGACAAAGGGCTTGCTTTCGTCGCTAGCATCAAGTTTAAATGTACCACAGACCCCACTGCACTCGTCGATTATCGGGTCGAGAAAATCATCGCAAGAAAAGCCGGGCCGTTCATCGGTTGCAACGGGCCACTCTATATAACTACCTCGACTGTGATCGGCAAACCAATAACCTGAAGTTTCTGTGCCGTTGTCAAGGCCAGTTTCCACCAGATACGAGATTCCTTCCCAACGGAAAAGAGAACCCTTGCGGAGTGTCGGCGGAGTGCCAAAAGACGACGAACTGGATGCCGCATCGGATATCGAACTGGATATACCACTTGACGATTCGGGAATAGCGCTACTGCTAGATTCTGGCACGGTCGAAGACTGCTCCACCGCAGAAGAGGCTGTCTCGCTACGCTCTGCCCCAGTTGAAGATGCGTCATCACCGCAAGCAAGGAGCAACGCGCTTGCCACAGAAGTGGCCAAGCCAAGTTTCAGAAGATTCATCTTCATATTCATATCCCCCTATCAATAGAAACTCAATTGTAGCTGCCAATTCGCATAATATTGAATTGACCGACCGACCCGTCTGCAGCCTGGATCTTGAACTTTATGGTAGCAAGTTCGGCCCCCGCCTCTTCACCCGTAATTTTATCGCCC
>CADBLC010000037.1 GCA_902795385.1 Fibrobacter succinogenes
ACGCACTGGTCGATGATGAGGTTCGAGTTTTCGGCCAAGCGGTGCACGTTGGCTTCGCGAGCGCGGAAGTCACCGCCCTTCACGGTATCGTAGAACAGACGGTAAACGGAGTCGCCGTCGTTCTTGTAGTTCTTGGCAGCGTTGATACCACCCTGGGCAGCAATGGAGTGTGCGCGACGGGGGCTATCCTGGATGCAGAAAGACTTGACATTGTAACCAAGTTCGGCGAGGGATGCGGCGGCAGAAGCACCGGCAAGGCCAGTACCAACCACGATCACGGTGAACTTACGCTTGTTGGCGGGGTTCACGAGCTTGAGTTCGAACTTGTGCTTGGTCCACTTTTCTTCGATGGAACCACCGGGGATTTTAGAATCAAGAATCATTAGTGGCCTTAAAATTAAGCGTTAAAAGAAACTTCGACGGTGCCAACAGAAGGAATCACGAAAGAAGTCTTGGCGGCTTCCTTGTCCTTCTGCATCTGTTCGTACTGCGGCTGGAGGCTGCGGGACTTTTCGATGAGGGCCTGGGTACCCGGCTGGTTAGCGAGGTAGAAGGCTGCAACGGCGGTGATACCGAAACCGAGGGCAACGATAACGCTGTAAGCGATACCGGCGATGTCGATAATCGGGGTCCACTTCTGGTGGGCAATGCCCATGGTCTGGAAGGCCGAAGAAATAGCGTGGAAGAGGTGCATACCGATCACGAACATGCTGACCACGTAGAATGCAGCCCAAGCCGGGTTAGCAAACATCTGGATGGTGGTGAGCCACATGTCGCGGACGATTTCGCCTTCGGCATTCACGTAGAGGTAGTGTTCGCCGAACTTGAGCATCATGAGGTGCTGCACGAGGAAGCCGAGAATGAAGAGACCGGACCAAATCATGGTGAAGGTCGCGAAAGTCTTCTTGCCCTTGCGAGCGTTGACTTCGTAGTCGATGCCACCGCGAGCCTTCTTGTTCTCGATCTTCAGCGTAACGGCGAGGAAGATGTGGAGAGCGAAGGCAGCCACCAACACCAGTTCAACAAGATAAATCATCTTGATCGGGAAGTGGAGCGGGTTGAATCCGGTCAGGAACTCGGTGTAAGCGTTGTAGGACGCCTGGGCCGAAGCCTGGTCGAAGTTCAGAAGCTGGAAGTTACCACACATGTGGCCGAAGATGAACAGGGCGAGGAACGCGCCTGTGCATCCCATGATCTGCTTCTTACCGATGGAGGAGGTAAGATACTTGATGATCCATTGCATTGAGTTGTGTCTCCTTGAGGGTTTTTGTTTTAAACTTAGAGAACGCAGCAAGCCTTGAGGCAGGGCATTTCGTAAGCGTAGCGTTCGTCTTCCTTGAACCAGAAGTCCAGTTCGCGCTTGGCGGATTCAGGACTGTCGGAGCTATGCACGACGTTTTCGGTCATGGAAGGGGCAAAATCGTAGCGGAGGGTACCGGGTTCCGCCTTGGCCGGATTGGTTGCACCGTTGATGGCGCGGACCTTGGCAATGGCATTTTCGCCGCCGAGGGCGAGCATCACGGACGGGCCCTTGGTCATATAGGCTTCGAGTTCCGGGAAGAACGGCTTTTCCACGTGTTCGGCGTAGAAACCGCGGGCATCTTCAGAAGTCATCTGGTGCATCTTAACGGCACAGACGGAGAGGCCTGCAGCGATGTAACGGTCGATAATGCGCCCAATGAGGCCGGACTTTACGGCGTTGGGCTTGATCATGGCGAATGTCATTTCCATAGGGTATACCACCTTTTATTGTGAGTGAGTCAAATATAGTTTTTAGACGAGAGACGAGAGACGAGGGACGAGAGAAAAACTTGTTTTTAGACGAAGGTTTTCTGAGATTCTTTTTTAGTTTCGCGAAGCGACATTATTTAATCTCTCGTCTTTCGTCTGTAGCCCGCGATAGCGGGCGTTCTTTCGTCTATTCTTCCGCCTCTATCTTCTTCATCAAATCATCGGCGAGTTTTCCGCCAGACTTGATGTTGTTGACGAGCCAATCCACGGATTCCTTCAGCTCGCTGTTCGGGTAAAGCTTCTGGAAGCCTTCCAAGACCTCGAGTGCGAGAGAATCCCTCTTCAGGTTCTCGTCGAGGATAAATCCGCGCGTAAACATGGCCTTTTCGGCATTGGGGTTCTGGGGCCACATGCTATAGAAGGCGTAGAACTCGGCTTCGGCGTCGTTGAACTCCTCATTGTCGTTCTGGACCTGCGCAATCTCGTAGGCGGCCACCTGGTACAGGGAGTCGTTGTCCGCATAGGCATTCATCACCTTGCGGTAGGTGTTGTACGCGGCGGTGCGGTTCCCCGCCTTATACAGCGAATCGGCCTTCGCCATGAGCAACGCAGGGTCGTATTCCGGTTCGTGTTCCTTCACGGAGGAATCGTAGATGTGGCGAACAGCCGAGGCATAGGCCTCGTCCATCCAACGCATCTTCATCCACGTCCTGTACTCGTTGGCACGCTTGGCAAAGGTGCTGGGAATGGATTCGTCGAAGGTCTTCCCGGCATACGTAATGCGGTAGCCCATGTAGTATTCATGTTTGTACAAATTCATCGGGTACGAAAGAATATGGAGAAGGTCGCTCTTGGCTTGTTCGTATGTCAAGTTGTAGCGGATGGGGCTACCAATGCGGTCGAACAGGGCCTTGAGAGTATCTTCGTCCGCCGTAACGGCAATCTTCTTGTCTAGATACTTTTCGATGATGAAATCGGCCCTCGTATCGCGAACAAGGGCGCGGTATTCCCACAAGTGGTCAAGCTTGTGCGCCTTGGCGGCAACCGCAAAGCGGTAGCTCTCCGCAAAGTTGTCCACAACGTATTGGTAGGCCCTCATGTTCTTGGGAGCGCGGAAATACTTTTCATTGAAGCGGAGATAGTCCCCAAAAGTGAATACAGGCTTGCCGGCATACGTAACGAGAACGTACGAGGAATCGACATCCGGGAGTTCGCCGCTTGAAGCAAGCATCTTGGCATCCTGCTCGGCACGTTCGTACGACTTCTGTTCAGCAGGCACCTGACGCACCAGGTAGAAACGGTGGAACGTCCCCTGCGCCGCCGAACGAATCACGGGGGTCACGAATCCGGGCTGTTTGTCCTTGAGAACTTCGTCAAGTTCGCTCATCACACCAAGACCGTAAGGCAGCGAGTAACCTTCCTTGACCACGCCCACGCGGCCACTGTCCTTGGCCGTAAACTCGTTCTTGTCCATCTTCGCGGCAATAGCCTTGAACTCATCCAGCGAAACGCTGTCCTTGATAAGGCGAGCAAGCTTCGCGGAATCGGCCATCTGCACCTGGTACAGTTCGTATCCGGGAGCCGTCTTAAAGGCACCCTTGTGCTTGTCGTAGTAGAATCTGGACGGGACTTCCGGAAGAGGGTTCACAACGACCTGGGAATCGCTCATGACGTTCGCCGTTTCCAGTTCGCGAAGCTCGTTACGACGCTGCCCTGCAAAACTCACCTTCAAGGCAGCCGTGTCTAGGCTGGCGGTGTCTTCGGGATTCGCAGACTTGGCCAGGTAATCCTTCCACTGTTCCGGGTTCTTGTACACGTAGTATTCGTTAGAAATCGGCGTACGATCGTAAGCAACGATGGAATCCTTCGCAAACAGGTCGCGGTTCGCCTCGTAGAACGCCCTCAATTCCTCGTCGGTATACGTGAGGCATTCCATCACGTATACGCGCTGGAACAGCATCATCAAAATCCTGACGTCAATATCCTTGTAGTACTGATCCCACTCGGCTTCCAATTCAGGATATTCCGAGAGCGCGCGCGACACGAGTGCAGCCTTGCCCAACACATGTTCGTACAGGAGGGCTTTGCGCGTCATGTTCTTCGCACTCGGCATCGACTTGAGCAGGATGTTCTCGTCTTCCTGGTATACTTTCTCGTCATTGATGCGGGCCAGGAGCGTATCCTTATCCCCGACACCGTTACACCCGCACAGCATCATAAAACTGCACAGGAACGGAAGTGCAATGAGTCTCTTCATGAAAACCTCTGTGTCATCATTGATATGCGAATATTAGAAAATTTCCCATGCGCAAAAGTAGCCGTCCCGGCAAAGCCTTTTTTCTTCCAATTTGTAATCAAATATTTACAAACATACGCAATAAAGACACCAGATTGACATCAATTTGTAAGGATACACGTAAGTCGTTGAATATCAACGAGATACGACGGTGTATCGTAAAAAAAACAAGACAGCGGAAAGCGCGATTTCTATAATTTTGGGCAAGTTGAAGAGAATAACTTCGACATTCGTCGGAACCGCCGTGATAGCCACGGCGATCGTGGGTGCACTTGCCCTGTGCGCCTGGTTCTCCTATGTGATGTTCAAGACGTACCTAGAGACCCCGCACACCTACGGGGACACCAAGGTGACACCCTTCGGCCACCACATGGACGGCCCCGTCACCCACTCCTGGGACTCCCTGCAAATCGAGAACAACGGAACCGTCGTAACGCTGAGGAATGTCGCGTTCGACCTGAGCATCCTGGGCGACGAGAAAGGACTCAAGCTGGGCTCGAACGAGGTAGACGTCAACCTCAACATGGAAGGGCCCGAAAAGCCCAAGACTCCACCCGCGAACGGCCCGCCCACGTTCCCCTCCAAGGCCAAGTTCTATCTACCCGTAAATGCCGATGTCGGAAAGGTTTCCGTTACGGCCGGTGACAAGCATTGGGAAGTCGAGGGACTCTCGCTACGCAGCGAGGGCCTGCAGCAGGCTAGCCTCGGCGCAAAGAAGATTAGCGGAACGAACGTCCCGCAAGATGCATCGCTACGCCTCAAGGCAGATTTCTCGGGCGACAACGTGTCGCTCGACGCAACCGTCGCGACCGCCACCGATTCCGTGAGCGTCCAGGGCGACCTGCCCAAGGACAACCTCACCGCGGTCAGCACCAAGTTCAACATGGAAGTCAAGGACCCGACCGTCTGGATTCCTGTGGAACTGCCGCCCAGCGTACCGGAACTCGGCAAGCTGCAAGTGAGCGGCGAAGCAAGCCTAGACCCGGCAACAGGCAAGCCCCGCTACAAGACTACCATCAAAACGCGCATAGGCGAATTCTGGCCGTTGCTCGCACTGAACGCGACCGTCCATTTTAGCGGTGACGACGAGAGGTTCCACACCGAAATCCACATGGAAAACGACGACGGTGGAACCATCGACCTGGAAGCCGACTTTGACAAGAACCTGAACGGTACCGCCAGCGGCAAGGTGGAGCGCATGAACGCGAAGTTCGGCCCGCAGATAATGCCGCTCGACCTCACGATCCATTCCGCCGAGAAAGAAGGCAACAAGATGAACGTTATCGCGGAAACGCGGCAAGGTTCCGTCGTGGAAACCACCATGAACTTCGAGGACAAGTTCAGCCTCACCTACTTCGGCGACATGTCGCCCTACGAACCTTGGGCGCTGGACTGGAGCATGGGCCAGTTCGAGCTGCAGGAACGATTCAAGATTTACGGTTCGTTCTCCGACGGACACATGAAGGCGCTAGTCAAGATCGACACAATCCCGTACGTTTGGCACGTAACGGCCGACTCGTTACAAATCATGCTCGACCTCACCCGGAACGGAATCAAGTTCTCCAACGGCATCATCTACACGCCCAAGGAAACCTTCGACGTCACGGGAGACGTGGTATGGAACGGCGAAAAGCCGCACACGTCGTGGAGAGTAAGCCAGCGACACGGCGGTGTATGCGAGGCCTACATTTCCATCATCGATTCAACGGCAATAGACATCAAGTCCGACAGCGTAGAAATATCGACCATTCCGTTCGCAAAAATCAAGCTCAGCGAGAACCTCAACGGGCGCGTCACCGGAACGTGGACACAGAACTTCGACACGAAGGTCGGACAGCTCGAGGCATCCATCTCGGGCAACGTACAGCCGTTCAACCTGGAGGGCCAGATCAAGGCGCACCAGAACGGCGACACGGTGTTCATCGAGAATGCGCAGGCATCGCACAGCAAGAACCGCGTCGAGGCCGAAGCCATATTCATCTTGCCAAACGATTCGAACCCGGACTTCACGCCCACGGGTACGCTCCCGATACAAATTGTCCACGCCTGGGCTCAAGCCCGAGAATTCAGCATTCCGCTATTGCTCGAGCCTCTCGGCGACACGACGTTCGCGTCGGGACTCATTAGCGGCGACCTCTCGTACAACGAGAACATCGGCATGCAGGGCAACGTAGACTTCAGCGACGTGGAATTCAATACGATTTCTCCGCAACTGTTCAACGTCAAACGCATGAACATGTTCGCCGAAGCGAACAAGGTGGAACTGAACGCCTACCTGGGAATCGGTGGCGGCGGATGGACCGGCAACACGCAGATTATCTTGGACGACGTATTCAAGTCTAACCGCCACGTAAGCATATCACACAGCAGCGACAACGGCGGCGACCTGTATGCCGAGGGATTCATCGACTCAACGCTCATATTCAACGGCAAACTCAACCTGAACGGTTCGTGGTTCATTCCGGGAACCGTCAGCGAAGTCAAGAAGACCGACCTCGAGATAGATGTATCGGCTCGAATCAAGGAAGGCCTCAAAGGCATCACGGCTGACATCCATTCCGATTCCACGCTGTACCAGCCCCCCAAGTTCAACTACATCTTCCCCATCAAGTTGCGCGGTCACCTCGAGAACGGCATCTTGGACATGAGCGAAATCTCAACGCAGAACGACAGTGGGCAAACCGTCTCCGGAACTTTGCAGTACAACCTCGACAGCTTAAGAATCATGGACATCGAGTTCCAATCCGATCGCTACACGCTGGTCAAGGGGCCGCACAAGCTTGTCGCAGAGAATATCCACGGTCACATGGAAGAGACCGAAGACGAACTTGTCATCTCCGGTTCCATCGGCAACATCCATTACAACTTCTTCGACAATGCGTACGGTGAAGCCGAAGCCATTGGCCGAAGCGAGCTCAGCCTTACAATTCCTCATTCACACGACGGTATATTGCAGAACAAGACCATCAGCGGAAACGTCTCGGTCGACAAGCTCGTATATCATAGGGATCTTGAAATCGAAGTCACGCCGGCAACTATAGACAAGTTCATCACGCTCTTCAACAACGCCCTTGCAAGGCTCCGTCACCAAGAGACCGAAATCAGGTACTCCTCTGCCGAACCGATTAACTTGTCCATACACATCAACGATTCGCAGACCGACTCCATCCAGATTGTCACGCCGTTCGCCACCTTCCCGCTCACCTTCGACGTATGGGTACTCGGCAACACGAACAGGCCGCTGCTCCGTGGCGACGTGATGAACGCCAACACCGGATTCATCGGAGTGCAGGAAGTCTACGAATTCGAACTCAACTCCTTCAGAATCTCTTGGACCGACGTGCCTTGGCAACACGGCATCGTAGACGTATCGAGTTCCCAGGAACTCCCCTACTGCGACGAAATCGAGAATGCCGAAAAAGAAACGTGCCCCGTGAACCTGGACTTCCAGGGGACCATCACGAACCTGCAGCCAACGCCTAGCAGCAACTGCGGTAACGAATCGAGTGCGGCATCCATCTACTACAACATCATCCTCGGCTGTATCGCTAACCAAGACAACGAAGCCACCGACTGGAACAAGGTTGCCGGCAAGGCCATCGGCAAGATGATTTCGACAACAGCGAACAAGACGCTTGGCGGCGACTACATCGGCAACATCGACATGAAGGTGATGCTGTTCGAAAACAACACGACAAACGAAAGGGATTCGAGCTACTTCAAGTTGCCCATCTCGTTGGACCGCTGGGTCAAGGACTTGAGCCTTATCTTTGGCTACACACAAGACCAGAGTGAAAACCCGACTTACGACCAGTCGCTACAATTCGGGCTCAACTACACGCTGCCCGTATTCAAGGACAAGAGCTACTCGCACAAGAACCACATCTCACCCACCACGTCGCTCTATGCGCAGCTGGTCTCCAAGCAGTACCTGACCAACACGGGTACCGAAGGCAACGAGAACCGCGTTGAAAAGAACATCGGTATAAACTATGTTTACCGCTATTGGAACCCGTGCCTGCTTGGAATCGGCAAATGCGAGACCATACAGAACCCGTATGAGAAAAAAGACGAAACAAAGCCACCCTTAAAGAAGTCGGAGACGAACAAATGAGATATCTGATCGCTCTCCTTCTTTTGGCTTTCGCACTGGTTCATGCCGAGGACAACGTAAAGCATCCCTGGTACACCGACTTCTACGGGAACGAGGTTTTCTCCAGGTCCGTACTCGAAGACCAGCTCGACATCCCCGAAGAATTCGGACAGCTCGATACGACCAAGCAAGACTTCATGATGCGCCTCTCGTCGGAGAACATCAAGTCGCTGTACTACGCCCGCGGTTATTTCAGCCTCGACCTGAAAATGGAAATCAGGCGAGAGTACTTCTCCATCGACAGCATGCAGCGCGGATTCCTATTCACCATCAACGAAGGCGAGCGCTACCGTTTTAACGGAGTGAGCATCACCGGGACAACTACCGACGACGTTGAAATCAAGCTGAACGCCCTGAACACGAACCAAGACCGATTCTTTGAACAGGAAGATATCGCCGAAGACATCCAGTACATACAGTCGGCCTACCGCCGTCAGGGATACCTGCACGTGTACGTGACCGCCACGGAACTTCTCGACACCGTCCAGAAAAAGATTAACGTATTGATCAATGTGGAAGCCGGCCCCAAGGTTATCATGGGCAACATCATCAGCAGCACGCAGCAAGTCGGCGACCGAAACAACAAGAGCGGCGAAGAAGGCTTGACCGACACGGCGTGGCTCTCGAGCCTATGGCGCATTCCCAAGGGCGAAATCGTCGACGGTAACCAGTACAACTCCTTCAAGAACAAGCTTCTTTCCACTCAATTATTCACGCAGATCAAGCTCAACGACTCCCTGCGTGCCGACGGGCTTTCTGACGTTCACCTCGACGTGGTGGAACGTGTTCCCGGCGAAGCGCGCTACGGATTCTTCTACGAAGAAATTTACGGATTCGGCGCCCAGGCCTACGCAAAGCACAAGAACTTCTTCGGAAAGTTCAATGAATTTTCGACAAACTTCCAGATAGCCCAGCACAAGCAAGAAGTCTCCGTAGGCTACGCGAACCCGCTCTTGTTCGGAACCTCGTTCACGTTCATTCCCACCGCCATCCGTTTTGAAGACCGCCTAACATTCAAGCACGAAAAAATCAACCCGCCAGCCTACCCCGACAGCATTGAAGAGCGCTACGAACTCATCAACCGCGGTGACCTTACCTTCGGCATTACGCAGCACATTCGCTTCCGCGGTACGGTCGATTCCCGTTACGTGAACAAGAACGACGATCAGATGTTCAAATTCAAGGGAGAAGTCGCTCTCACCTTCGACTTCACCGACGACTACTTCAATCCGACAAAGGGTATCCGCCTCGCGCCTACGGCCGGTGCGGGCACCAACCTTACCGCATCCCTCGACAATCCCAAGATGATCGGAAACCCCTACACCTACAGCGAGGGAACCGTCAACCTTTATTTCCCGCTGTTCTGGACGTTCTACGGAGCGCTCAGCGGCAGTGCGGGAAAATTCTTCAACTCGGCAATCGAAGACGACGCCCGCGTGTTCTACCAGGGTGGTTCCCGTTCCGTGCGCGGCTACCGCTTCCGCAGTATATACGCGAGCTACGAATCGCAGGACGAAGACGGCGAGACCATCATCAACACGGGCCTTACGCCGATGTACTATCGCTTTAACCAGGAAATCCGCTGGACGCTCCCGTGGAAGTCGGCAAGGCGCTGGCAGATTGTGCAGTTCTTTGACTGGGCGAAAGTGATGGACGAAGAGGCTGACCTCTACGAAGAAGAAGCCGACGCGAGCCTAGGTCTAGGTCTGCGCTACCACTGGCAATTCCTCACGTTCCGCCTGGATTACGCGTTCAAGAAGACGTTCCTCAACTGGGACGGCATGGAATCGTTCGCATGGGGACGTTTCGCGTTTGACTTGTCGCACGCGTTCTAGTAATTGGTCAATGGCCATTAGTCGTTGGTCATTAGAAGATGCGGGAAGCGGGATGTCTATGCTTATCGAACAGTCTTTTTGTAAAGTGCCGAAAGGCCTGTACTGGCGCGGCTCACGCAGGCATCGATTCCGGCAGCGGAGAGAGCCTCGCGCACCTGTTCCAGGGACACGCCCGACTCTATCTTGAACGATGCAGATTCGCCCGCAAAGTCGGCGACACGCCCGCTTTTCAGCACAATCCCGCGGTCGATAATCGCGAAATCGGTCGCTTCCTCTTCCATCTCGGCGAGGATATGCGAACACACGACAGCCGTACCGCCTTCCTGCTTGCGCCATTCGGCAAGCAGCGCCCACACCGCCTCGCGCGACATCGGGTCAAGATTCGCCACAGGCTCGTCTAGAATCAAAAGCCTTGGCGCAGGAGCCATCGCGCGCAGCAACTGCACCTTCTGGCGGTTTCCGAGCGAAAGATTAGCCATGCGGGTCGCAAACGGCGGGAGTTCCAGTTTTTTTGCAATGCGGGCAATTCGTTCACGCGCCTCGGTTGCGTTCCACGTCAGTATACGCGCCGCATAGAAACCCACAAAGTAATTCACGTACTCTTCTATCGAAAGTTTCGGGTAGATGCCAGGATTCTCGAGCAACACGCCGCAGGCGAGCATGTCCAAAAAACCGTTAGAACCGCGCACGTCGTCTGCAAGGTCAATCGTCCCCGAGAATTTCGCGAAACGCCCGCACAGCAAGCGCAACAGCGTAGTCTTCCCCGTTGTTGATTCTTGCGAGCGCGTTATTTTCCATCGCGAGGCCCCGCGCAGGTTACTTGCAGAATTCCTTGACCGCCTCGGCGGGATTCTTGATGAGCGCGAAAGCGTCCTTCGTCTGGCGGACAGCTTCCATCTGCACCTTCTCGCTTGCGCGCTGCAGGTACTGGATGCAGCGCCAATCCGCACGGACGGCAGCCATCTGCATCGGTTCGGTACGGTGCTTGATACTCACGTATTCAAAGGCGTGGAAATCCTGTTTTACGGCAGCGACTACGACGGCAACCGACGGGTACTCGATATCCTGCAAGGCATGCCAGTCGCGTTCCACCATGGCTTCCTGGATTTTTTCGCTCACGTCCGGCACATACTTGAGGGCGTCGGCGCTCACGCGCACCGCTTCGGCCCACAGCCGCCTTGAGCAAGTCGGGATTCGTCACAAACTTCAAAATGTTCGGGTCGGCGTTCACCGCGGCAAGGATTGCCGTCTCGTCAAGAACGTTGAGAGCCACCTTCAAATCTTCGCAAAGTCCGTTCTTGATGTAGAGTATCGCCTGCACGTTCTGTTCGAACGCGGCCTTCTGTGCGGCAGGCGACGGATTCTCGATCAGGCTAATGGCGTACCAATTGAGCTTGACCGCTTCCAACTGCTGTTCTTCAGTCGGGTTTTCGATTTTCTTGATTTCAGTCCAAGACTGCATAACACCTCTTGTTTATGCGGTAAAGATAAAAAAAGCGGTCCGCCAAACGCGAACCACTTTCCTTAATTTTTCGCACCGAAGGCGCTAATTACTTATACAGCGGGTGCTTCTTGCAGAGAGCCACGATTTCTTCGCGGATCTTCTTGAGAGCAGCATCGTCGTCCTTAGCCTTGATAGCGCGGTCGATGATGCGGGCCACTTCGCGAGTGTCTTCTTCGTCGAAGCCACGAGTCGTGATAGCAGGCGTACCGAGACGGACACCGGACGGGTCCATCGGCTTGCGCGGATCGAACGGAATCGTGGAGCGGCTGCAGGAGATGCCGACCTTTTCCATGGCCACTTCGGCTTCCTTACCGGAAACACCCTGAGAAGTCATATCGACAACGATGAGGTGGTTGTCGGTACCGCCACTAATAACCCTGTAACCGAGCTTCTGCATTTCATCGGACATAGCCTGAGCGTTCTTGAT
>CADBLC010000038.1:0-4943 GCA_902795385.1 Fibrobacter succinogenes
GACGTTCTCTTCCTGATTCAAGAATTCGGGGTGAGCCGTCGTTACTCCATGAGTCTTCCAGATAAATTTGGGGGTCAAAAGTGAAAAAGCTGACAAAAATCCTGACCATTCTTCTTGTGGTGGCGAGCTTTGCTACCGCGTGGGCCGCTCCTGCCGAGGGCTCCGTGGCTCCCAACAAGAAACTGTACGACTTCAACTTTGTTGAGATGGACTACGATGCCGTGTTCCGCTCGGTGTCGGTGATTGCCGGCGTTGATATTCTTGTCGCTCCCGATGTGAAGGGCAAGATCAGCCTCAAGGTGACCAAGAAGACTTGGCAAGAGACTCTCGACATCATCTGCGATATCAATGACCTGACTTGGGTTATCCAGGACAAGTACATCACTATCCAGCGCCAGAGCACTTACCAGGCCAAGCAGAAGAAGATGGCCGACGAAGAAAAGCAGTTGGAAGACGCCGCCCCGCTGGTCCGCAAGAACTTCCAGATTCACCATGCCAAGGCTGACGAACTCGTGAAGGTGCTCGAAAGCATGAAGAGTGGCCGTGGCCGTATTACTACGGTGGAACGCACCAACTCGATTATCGTGTACGATACCGAGAACAAGATCGAACAGATGAGCAACGCTCTCGGCGAACTTGACGTGGAAACCCTGCAGATTATGATTACCGCGAAGCTTGTCGTGGTGAACAGCAACCTTGCACGTGAACTGGGTGTGGACTGGACCGCTACCATGGGCAATGCCGCCATTACTCCGGGTGTTGCCGGTGCTGCGACGGGAAGCCAGGCTGGTTCTACCCGTACGAGTGCGGCTATCAGGTCTTTCCCGAACAACGGCGTGTCTCCGGCTGTGAGCGGTGCTTCTACCGCCATTACGGCTAGCGTGCTCGACAACAACCTCCAGATTGCCATTAGCAACCTGATGGGTGACGCTTCTACCGAAGTGCTTGCCAGCCCGCAGGTCTCTACGCTCGACAATACCGAAGCCCAGGTGTTCATGGGTGACAAGGTGTCTATCCGCGTGATTGACGACAGCGGCGAATCTTCGACGCAGCTCGTGGAAACGGGTATCAAGTTGACGGTGACTCCGCACGTTTCCGGTGACAACCGCATCCTCCTCGACCTGCATCCGGAAAACAACTCCTACGATTACGATACCAAGGGCGAAATCGTCATCAGTACGCAGGAAGCCAAGACGAAGGTTGTGGTGGCCGACGGCGAGACGGTGGTCATTGGTGGCCTGACTCGTAACGAAACCCAGGAATCCGAAAGCGGCATCCCGTTCCTCAAGGATATTCCGCTCCTCGGCAACCTCTTCAAGTATTCCCGCAAGGCCGTTATCAAGAAGGACCTCGTGATTTTCGTGACGCCGCGCATTATCCGCAACTACGTTGGCGATGTCCAGCTCTCTGAACCGTCCGAAGAGACTGCCGGCGCTCCCGAAGCCAAGAAGGTCGAGGCTGCTCCGGCCCAGCAGAGCGCTCCTGCCGCAGCTCCTGCCGCTGCACCCGCAGCCGCTCCTGCACAGGAAAGCGCTCCTGCGGAACCTGCTGCCGCCCCCGAGGCCCCGGCTCCGGAAGCTCCTGCCGAAGGCGACTGGAACTAAGACATTCTACAAAGTTTGAAAAGAGCCCTGAGGGGCTCTTTTTTCTATGGAAAGGAAAATTCAATATGACGGAAAATTTGACGCGTGAATCTTTGGTGGAATTCTTCGGGGAAGAGGAATTCCAGAAGCTGTGCAATCACGAGGCGGGGCACGCCCTGGTGGCGTTCCTGTTCAAGCGCCCGCTCGATTACGTGAAGATGGACAAGTCCAAGGAGCGCCCGGGCATCACGCATATCGCGGGGAGCGAGCTGGAAGGTGACGCGCACATCGCGATGGCAGGCCACTTGGCGGAATTCCTGATTCGTCACGAGTTCAAGTGCGGTCTCGATACCGTGATGACGGATTTGCCGATGGAACTCTACAAGAGCGATGTGGACTATCAGCGGTTCCAGGCGGCATGCTATTATTTTCACCTGGCCGAAACAAGCGTCGTGGAGCAGGATTACAACATCTTGATGGCTTGCCGTAAACAACTCTGCGAAATCGCCAAGGCGTTAAACGAGCGGGTATACTTGAGCCGCGCGGATATCGAGAATATTGTGAAGGGCGGCGCTATTTAGCGCACTACAAGCGAGGCGAGGGCGAGTTCCTGGGCGATGCGGGTGCTGCACATGCCGCTCTTGATTTCGTAATCGAGGTCGGCGAGCCTGCGGATGACGCGGATGAGTAGCGGCCTGCCCCAGCGCTTGGCGCATTCGGGAGCCTTTCCCTTCACGTTGAAGATGAAGTCGTTCTTGCCCAGCGCGGCTGCGGCTTCTTTTGCCTGCATGCCCTTGGCGAGAAGCGTAGAGAAGTTCATGAGGTCTACCGCGTAGCGGTAAAGCGAGCCCACGATCTGGACGGCATTTACGCCGTTGTTGAGCATCTCGTTCAGCATGCGCGTATACGTCTTGGCGTCGCGTAATCCGAAGGAGTCGTTGATTTCGTAGGCGACCATCTCGCGCTGCGGTACAATCATTTCGCGCACGAGATCTAGCGTAATCTTCTTGCAGTCGGGCGCAAAGAGCAACACCTTCTCGATTTCTTCGCTTACGAGCTTGGTGTCGTTACCGAGCGCCTCGGCCAGGTAGTTGCAGGCGTCGCGGTCGATGGCCCTGTTGAAGTGCGTGGGAATGGCGGCAGCTATCCACTCGGCCATCTTGTACTGCTTGGGGACTTCGTATTTTTCGACCTTGCCGACCTTGTTCAACGTCTTGTAGAGCTCGCCGCGGGCGTCGAGCTTCTCGAATTCCAGGAGGAGCTTGCATTGCGGGCCGTGGCTAAGCCACTTGGCGAGGCTTTTCGCGTCGTCGGCCTTGAGGGCGTCACCCTTGCGGACTACGACGACCTGTTCCGGCGTGAACATCGACACCGAGTCGCAGGCGGTAATGACCGCGTCGGCGATGGAGGGGATGTTCGTGTCCGTTGCGAAGAGGATTTGCTTCGCGAGAGGGTCGTCGCGCCTGTCACCGAGGGCGTCGCACAGGAACTTCTCTATGCACTTGTCCTTGGTGAAGTTGTCTTCGCCGATGAGGGTGACAATCATGGGAACCGGCTTAGTTGAAGTCGATGACCTGGAACTTGTTCACGCCCTTCGGGGTGGTCACTTCGATGGTGTCGCCCTTCTTTTTGCCCATGAGGGCGGCGCCGATGGGGCTCTTGAAGCTGATTTTGCCGTTGAGGGCGTCGGCTTCTTCGGGGCTCACCAGCTGGTAAACGACGTTCTTCTTGGTCTTCGCGTTCACGAGGGACACCTTGGCGCCAAAACGGATGGAGTCGCAGTTCGGGTCGAACGCGACGACTTCGGCGCGGGCGAGCTGGTCTTGCAGCTTGGGCAGTTCGATGTTGTCGATGGAGGAAAGGCGTTCCTTCGCGGCATGGTATTCGGCGTTTTCACTCAAATCGCCCTGTGCACGGGCATCAACCAATTCCTGCAATACGCGCGGACGTTCCACATTTTTTAAATTTTCAAGGTCTTTGACGAGCTTGTCGTAAGCTTCTTGTGTAAACTTGATCTTTTCCATGCTCTACAAAGTACAAATTTTAACGAGGCTTCGCGGGCCCGTAATCGCGAAAGAACATCTTTTTAGGAGATAGTATGTACAATCTGCTGGATAAGGGCGGCGTATGTTCCCCCAAGGGGTTCACCGCTTCTGGAATTTGTGCTGGCATCAAGGCTAGCGGCAATGCCGACATGGCGCTCCTCAGGAGCGAGAAGGCTGCGCGCTGCTTCGCCGTTTTTACCACCAACAAGGTGAAGGCCGCTCCGGTATTGTACGACAAGGCTGCGCTTGAACACGCCCACTTTGCGACTGCGGTCGTGGTGAACAGCGGCAACGCGAACGCTTGCACCGGCGAACAGGGCTACAAGGATGCCGAACGCATGGCGACCCTCACGGAAGAGGCTTTGGGCCTTGCCCCGAAGAGCGTGCTCGTTTGCAGCACCGGCGTGATTGGCCACCTGATGCCGATGGACAAGATCGAGGCCGGCATCCCGAAACTCGTCGAGAAACTTCACGCCGACGCTTCCGAGGAATTCGGCCGCGCCATCCTCACCACAGACCTTGCCCTCAAGAGCCATGCCGTCGAAATCCAGACCGAGAAGGGCGTGGTGACCATCGGTGGCGCCTGCAAGGGCTCGGGTATGATCCACCCGAATATGGCGACGATGCTTGCCTTCATCACGACGGACATCGCGCTCCCCATCGACTTCTTCGCCGAATTCCGTGCCGACATCGCCGACTCGTTCAACGCGATTACGGTGGACGGCGACACGAGCACGAACGATACCTGCATCTTGTTGGCCAACGGCATGAGCGGACTCCGCTACGAAGACCTGAGCCTTAGCGAACAGGGCGAGTTCCGTGCAGCACTCATGCTCATTATGCAGAGCCTCGCGAAAGACATCGTGCGCGATGGCGAAGGCGCTACCAAGCTTATCGAACTGCGCATCGAGAAGGCCGAAAGTCACGAGGAAGCTCTCCGCATGGCCCGCTTTATCGGTACGTCCAATCTCGCGAAGTGCGCCATGTTCGGTGAAGACCCGAACTGGGGACGTATCCTCAGCAGCGCGGGCTCCAGCGGCTGCAACATGGTGGCCGAACATACGGACCTGTACTTCGGTGACGTGAAGGTCTTGGAAGGCGGACGCCCCATCCAGCTCGACGAAGCCCAGACGGCGGCACTCCATGCCGTGGTGCGCCAGCGTGAGTACAAAGTAACGCTCGTGCTCAACATCGGCCAGGCATCCGCAAGCGCGTTTACCTGCGACCTGAGTTACGGCTACGTGAAGATTAACGCGGAATATACGACGTAGACGAAAGAACGCCCGTCACACAGTGACGGGCTACAGACGAGAGA
>CADBLC010000038.1:5014-26670 GCA_902795385.1 Fibrobacter succinogenes
TAGTCCTTCAGGCAGCGGAGGCTGGCGCCGAATTCGGGATTGAACTTCTCGAACTTGGCAGTATTCTTGTCGGTGACGAACACGAGAACTTCGCCTTCGCTTGTCCAGAAGTAGGCCTTCTGGCCGGCGTCTTCGAGCTTGCGGTCTTTGAGCGGCACGTCGCTCTTGGCGAAGTGTGCGCCGCCGGCCTTGGCTGCAAAGCCGAATTCATCCTTGCCGTTGCCGTAGGCTGCTTTCCCCTTGATGGGGTCCCAGCCGTAAGCGGCCTTGAGCTTTATGCCGGGTTCTGCACCGGCGAAGTCAAGCAATGTCTGCCATTCGGCCTTGCTCGGCATGTGGAATCCTTCGAGGCATGCCTTCTGGGCGTTCTCGAAATCGTACAGACGGCCCCAGTGGTTGCACTGGTAGCACAGCGAACCCGCGGCAGTCGCGAAGTTGATGTTTTCGGCGGTCCAGAGCTGGGTGCCAACGCGGACCCATTCGTAGGCGTAGCCGTCGCGCGGGTCCTTGTAGCTGCCGCTCGTGGCCGGTTCGCCGGACTCGTCGAAGTATTCGCCGAATTCAACCTGCTTGTTCTGGCTGTAGTTCGCCTTGGAAGCTACCTTGCCGTTCTTGTGGTAACGCACCACCTGGCCTTCGATGTAGCCGTCCACGTAGGGAATTTCGGACTGCGCGGTGCCATCTTCGTAGTACTCCTTGGTCAGGCCTTCGCGTCGGTCGTTCTTGTACGTGGTTTCGCGTTTGAGGGTCCCGTCTTGGTAGTATTCCTTTTCGAGGCCTTCCTTTTTGTCTTTGACGTAGGTTGTTTCGAATCGGGTATTGCCGTTCGGGTACTTCTCGATACGGACGTCTTCACAGGCCGTAAGCGCAAACGCTGCTGCGACGGCCAACCCAATATATGCGTGTCTATAATGCATATTACCCTCCTTTATATGTAATATAACACAATTTGTGGCCTAAAGCCATAAAAAAGTGAAGAATCGTCTAAAACTCGATTTTTCCGGCAGTGGCGAGGAGCCCGATAATGTAGAGCATGCCGTCGTAGTAGCGCCAGAAACGGTACGGGACGGACAGTGCCGCAAGGTCTTTTACGAAGGGGACCATCAGCGGGTCGTCGTGGTCGAGCACCTGGGTGGCGGCAGCGTTCATGGCGATGATGCCCGGAGTGGCGTTGCGGCCCTGGTGCGGGTAGGGGCTGCCGTCGGTCGCATAGTCGGCGAGGTAGGGGCGACGGCTGTGGAAAAAGTTGAGCAGTCGCTTGCAGATTTCCTTTTCACATTCGTGACCGCGGAACAGCGAGTAGTCGACGCTCAGGTTCAAGGCCACGCGCCAGGCGTCGCCGCTGAAGCAGTTGCTTTCGGGGAACCAGGGCATGGACTTGGGAGTGCCGTCGTATTCGGAGTAGTCGCCGCATAGGCCCGTTACGGGATGCGCCGCCTTCTGGATGTACTCGAGGCTCCGGTCCAACACCTGCAACCAGCGGTTGTCGCCGGTGGCTTCGGCGTAGGCGCGGTAGAACGCGAACGTGTGGTAGCTCGGGTCGGTAAAGTCGTTGCCCAACACGGGAGAGAACTTGATGAGCATGCGCTCGTGGTCGATCATCGGGCCTACCAGCTCATTGACGGGCTTGTCCATCATGCAGTTGATGAGCTCGATGGCCTCTTGCTTGTAGTCGTCGCGGTCGAATTTCTTGGCGGCAATGAGGAGGGCTGCCGCGATGTATTCTTCGCCGTCGGGGGCGGCGCCGGGGTCCATCATGGAAAAGTCGGTAGTGGAAACCTGCCACGAGAAGAATCCCTGGTGGGGGCCGCTGTTGTTGCGCAGGTACTTCTTGGCGAAGTTCCAGAGCTTTTGGAACAGAACGTCGTGGCCGGTGAGGGCCGCGATAAACATGCCGTAGCTCATGCCCTCGGAACGGATGTCGTCGTGACCGATGTCGATGATGTAGCTCATGTCCTCGGAAGCGTCGAAACAGATCCTCTCGTCGATGGCGTCACCCTCGAATAGCTTGCTGAACGCGTTCTGGATAAGCTGGTCCGCAAAATTGGGGCCGTAGCCCACTTCTACAAAAAGGTCACGAGGAGAAAGAGACTGCATGTTTAGGTTCCTTGAATGTTGTTCTTAAAATAAATTTTTTCGTATCTTTGTGTTGGAGGTTTCTATGGCAGACATGCTTATTATCGGTTATGGACCGGCTGGAGTGTCGGCTGCGCTGTATGCTTTGCGTGGCGGACTGGACGTTGTGATGGTCGGAAAGGATTCCGGGGCGCTCGAAAAGGCGCACATGATTGAAAATTACTACGGATTGGAAAAGCCCCTGTCCGGTGCCGACCTTTTTGCGGTCGGAAAGCGCCAGGCCGAGGCTCTCGGGGCAAAGATTGTCGATGACGAGGTGACCGACCTGTTTTTTGACGGCAAGGAATTCGTGGCGACCGGACTCAAGGGCGAGTACCGCGGCCGCGCGTGTATTATGGCGACGGGTTCTGCCCGCAAAAAACAGCCGCTTCCGAGGATGGCCGAACTGGAAGGCCATGGCGTAAGCTACTGCGCTATTTGCGATGCGTTCTTTTACCGCGGCAAGGACGTCGCGGTGCTCGGTGCAGGCGAGTATGCGCTGCACGAATGCAACGAACTGGTGAACGTGGTAGGGAGCGTGACGCTCCTTACGAACGGTGCCGAACCGACGGCGGCTTTCCCCGAGAACGTGAAGATTGACAAGCGTCCGCTCAAGGCTTTGCTTGGCGAAGGCCAGCTTACCGGTGCGGTGTTCATGGACGAGGCCGAGGTGAAACTCGACGGACTCTTTGTGGCGCTTGGTAGCGCCAGCGCCATGGACTTGGCCCGCAAGGCGGGAGCCGCTTTTGACGGCGGGAACGTTGTACTTGACAAGGGATTCATGACGACGGTGCCCGGACTGTTTGCCGCGGGCGACTGCACGGGCGGGACCTTGCAGGTGGCGGTTGCCGTGGGCGAGGGCGCGATTGCGGGCCTTGCCGCTATAAAGTACTTGCGGGAGACGCGGGCCTAGGGCAATGAAACGCCTCACGCTGCTCACGAACCCGGACCGGTGTAACTTGCGTTGTCCGCTGTGCTTTTTGAACCAGCGGGGACGAGCGTTCGGTATGGGCGAGATGCCTATCGAGGTGGCGCGGGCGGCCATTGAACGATTTGCGGGGGCAGACGTGCCAGCGCAGGAGCGGCTTCGCGAGGTTATCCCGAGTACGATGGGCGAGCCGTTACTTTATACGTACTTTGACGAATTGCTGGAATTTTGCCGCACGCGCCATTTGCCGTTGAACTTGACGACGAACGGGACGTTCCCCGGCAAGTGGGGGACGGAGCAGGGCATGGAGCGCCTGATTGATGCCTGTAGCGACATCAAGGTGAGCTGCATGGCCTTTGATAGTGCGACATTCGACGAGATGATGCCGGGATTTTCCTTTGAGCGGTGGCGCGACAATGTGTGCCGCCTTGTCGGATTTGGCCGCGGTTCCGTGACGCTCCAGGTGACCGTACACAAGAAACTTGTCGCGAAGGTTCCCGAAATTCTTGCATGGGCGGAGTCTATTGACATTGCCCGCATCAAGTGGAACTTGCCGGTGTTTATTTCGGGCGGGCAGGAGTTGCGTACTCGTTATGGCGTTGACGCGGCGACGGTACGGGAACTGCGCGAATTCTTGTCGCCGCGGGGCGAAGGGAGCTTGTTCTTTGATGGCGTGGCTCAGGATGGGTGCACGATGTTCAAGGACGAAATCTGGATATTGCCCGATGGCTCAGAGGAGTTCTGCCCGAATCCGGAGAGGCGTTTCGGTGACAGAAACGCCGCGGGAGCCACGTGCGGCTCGTGCGTGCTCCTGAAGCCTTTCGCTTGATTCTATATTGTATCCCATGAAGATTGTATTTATGGGAACGCCGGAATTCGCGGCATGCTTTTTGAAACATCTCAAGGAATCTGATTTTGCGGACGTGGTGGCCGTAGTGACGCAGCCCGACCGGCCCGCAGGGCGCGGGCGCGTGCTCACGCCCCCGCCAGTTAAGCAACTGGCGCTCGAATTCGGGCTCCCGGTGTTGCAACCCACGGATTTGAAGGCGCCCGAATTCGAGGGCGCCCTGCGCGCCTTTGACGCCGACCTCTTTGTTGTTGTCGCTTACTCCATCTTGCCGAAGAACATCCTCGCGGTCGCGAAGTTCGGCGCGGTGAACGTTCACGGGAGCCTCTTGCCCAAGTACCGCGGTGCCGCCCCGGTACAGCGTGCGATTGCCGACGGGCTCAAGGAAACGGGCGTGACGGTGTTCCGCTTGGACGAGAAGATGGACCATGGCCCGATTCTCGCGCAGAAGGTTGTCGCGATTGACCATCAGGATACGACGGCATCGCTTTTGGAAAAGATGGTGGCGCCCGGTTGCGAGGCGCTTGACGACGCGATTCATCAGCTGATGGAAGGACGCGAGAAGGACCTGACGCAGGACCATGCGCAGGCTAGCGGTGCCCCGAAGCTGAAAAAGGAAGAAGGCCTGATTGACTTTAACTTGCCCGCGCAAGTGATTCACGACCGCATCCGCGCTTTCAATCCGTGGCCGGGCGGTTACGGAAAGCTGGGCGGCCGCATGGTGTACCTGCGCAAGACGGATACGCCCGAGAACGGCCCGAAGCTTGCTCCGGGCGCGGTGGAATTCAAGGACAACCGCCTATACGTAGGGACGGGCGAGGGCGTGCTTGAGATTATCGAGATCCAGGCCGAAGGCAAGAAGCCGATGCCTGTCGCCGACTTTATGCGCGGAATCCAGAAGCGCGAAGGACTTTGCTTTTGCTAGATGATTCCCTGAAAGAGCGCATGGATGCGTACCGCGTTTTGCTGCTGTGGCAACAAGACGGGTCGTTCATCAAGGAAAGCGGGCTTTCGCCTTTCGCGATGGAGCTTGCGCTCGGCGTGTGCCGCCGGCATCTCTACTTGCTGTATTTTATCAAGAGCCTCGTGAAGAAAAAGCCGTCGGTAGAAGTCTCGACGATTCTTGAAATCGGGCTTTTCCAGATGTTCTTTACCGAGGTGCCGGACCATGCCGCCGTCGCGACCTCGGTGGATTTGGCGAAGGCGGCGAACCTTCACGAAGGTTCCGCGCGGCTGGTGAACGCCGTGCTGCATGCCGCGCGCAGGTCCGGCCCGCCGGTGCTCCCGCCACAGCGCTTGCGCCGCGTGTCCATCGAGAACTCGGTGCCCGAGTGGCTGGTACGCCGCTGGTTCGACGTCTATGGCGGCGACCGCGCCGAGGCGCTCGCGAAGGCAACGCTCGAACGCCCCGTGGAATGGCTCCGCGTGAACCTGCAGAAGGTTTCAGTAGAAGAACTTGCCAAAAAATTAGGACTGGATTCTTCGATTCCGTCACTTCGTGACTCATCTCAGAATGACGAAAAAAATCTTTCGTCTCTCGTCTCTCGTCTTTCGTCTAAATATGACCGCTTTATTCAGGTTCCTGCCGACGCAAAGCTCAAGCCGATTCTGGAATCGCAGTCTTTCGCGAACGGCGAGTTCAGCCTGCAGAACCCCTCGGCGTACGAGGTGGTCAAGCTGCTGGATTTGAAGCCCGGCTTGAAGGTGTGGGATGCCTGCGCCGCGCCGGGCGGAAAGTCCGCGCTGATGGCCGAGATGGAACCGTCGCTCGACATCCTTGCAAGCGATGTCTCGGAATTCCGCGTGCAGAAGATGCACGATGTCGTTGACCGCCTTGGCCTCAAGAATGTCCGTCTCGAATGCATCGACGTTCTTGCCTGCAACGGGGACATTGGGACTTTCGACAGGATTTTGCTCGACGTGCCGTGCAGCAACATGGGCGTCATCGCGAGGCGCCCGGAATCGGTGTACCGCCTCACTCCGGAATCCATCAAGGAGCTTTCGGAGTTGCAGTACAAGTTGCTTGAATCCGCCGCGACAAGGCTTGCCGTGGGCGGCATTATCGTGTATGCCACGTGCAGTCCCGACCCGACCGAGACGACGCAGGTGGTGAACAGGTTCGTGAAGGAACATCCTGAGTTCGCAAGGCGCGGCGATGCCGTGTTGCCGGGCAATCTGGATGCGCGATTCGACGGCTTTTTTGCCCAGGCGCTGGAGTACAGAAAATGAAAAGATGGTTGCTGGCATTAGTCCTTTGCCTTTCGCCGGTGTTTGCGCAACATCCGGCGGATTCGGCGTTCTCGCACATTTACGTCTCCATCGAGGGCGGCGAACAATACCCCTTCGGTGACCTCATCGATGCGGTGGAGAATTCGTTCTATGGCGGTGTCGGCTTCAGGTATGCGTACCTGGAAAATATCGACGGGTTTATCTTGTTCGACTATTCGTACTTCAAGCCCGTTCCCGAGGGTGTCAAGATTTACGGGGCGCACCAGTTCAGCGGCAAGCTCGGTTTAGATTTCAAGTGGAAGGCGATTGCTCCGCTCGCCATTGGCGCCGGCTTCGTGTGCGACTGGGTGCGTGGCGATTACGACGAAGACAAGCTTGACGAAATCAGTTTCCACAACGATCTTGGCGGGACGCTTACGGACAACGAGACGGAATTCGGGTGGTTCGCGCGCCTGAACCTGCCGCTGATTCGCAAGGAAACGTACAAGGTCGGCTTCAACGCTCTGTGGAAGGAACTCTGGACCTTGCCCAAACGCTCGGAGATGCTCTCGGTGGGCGTCTACGTTGAAAGGAGGATTTGGTAATGAAGTCCTTCGGAAAAACGATGAAGTTTCTTGTTGCGCTTTGCAACCTTGCTTCGGCGAGCGCCTTTGCCGCGGTGGATGCCGAGATGGAAGGCATGGAGGTGGACCAGCGCGACGACGGTACCTTCTTGGTGGGTAGCCCGACATTCTTCTACGACCGCATTCTCGGTGCGGGTGGCCTGCATTCCGAAAGCGAGATGTGGAGCCCCGAAAAGCTGAGGCATCGCATGCTGCTCGACCGCATGTCCATTTTGCCGAGCTGGGACCCGATGGAGAGTTCCGTCTGGATAAAGTCCGGCAACGAACTCGGTGACATGATTTACCGTGATTTCATTACGGCGGAAAACCGCCCCACGAACAGGACGCCTATTCTGGAAGGGGGCTTCCGTACGCCTTCGTTCAAGGGCTTCTGGGTGACGGGCCGCGCGTTCCAGGATGACCATTTCACAACATCGAATTTTTCGTACCGCAAGTCTTTCGTGGACGATGATTTCGCCATCTTTGGCGAGAATGTCCCCATGTTCAGTACGATGTATGCGGGTTTCGGTTACGACGGGGACTCGTTTGACGCCTCGTTCCTTGCGGGCGAGGAGTACATCTGGATTTTCTCGGAGAGTTCGCACTGGATTCCTGTCCATTACAAGCCCAGGATGGAAGCGCGCATAGACGCGGGCAATGTCGAGGCGACGCTTGCTTACGAAGACGCCGAATACCAGGACGATCGTAAAAAGGAAAGGGGCGCGAGGAAAGAACTGAACGGTTCTGTGTACTACCGCTGCGGAGAGGCTTGCCGCAAGGGAATGCTGCAGCTTTCGGCGGGCTTTGCGTTCAGGGCGGTGGACGACTCCGGTATGGTCTATACGCACCTCGAGGAAGACCGCGCGTTTTTGCCCTTCATGAACTTGCGCTTTGAACCGGCCAGGAATTTTGCGGTGGAGGCGATGTTCGCGGTGAATGAACGCGACTGGCTCGTGCAGGACAGCCTGGAATACAGGCCACCGGTGCCCAGGTACACGGGAATCACCGTGGGCTTCAAGAATATTTCGGGAACGCGCCTTAATCCGCTTGCCGACGGCGAGGAATACTTTGACGGCGATACGATTTCGCTCAAGGCCGACGGCCAGATGAACCTTGTGCAGGGATATGCCGCCTTCTCGGATACCATGGGCAATGTGGCCATGGGTGGTCGCGGTAGCCTGTGGGCGGAACATGGTGCCGAAACGTTCGACGTGGATAGCTATGTGGAAGATGCCCAGATGGTGTACCGCCATGGCGATGTTGCGCGCATCAACTCTTGGATTCGCGGCGTTACGGGCGAACTCTGGATTAGCACTTGGTACCGCGAGATGTTCTCGTTCAAGGCGCTGGGCGGGTTTGAACGCGTCGACGGCAACAGCAGCCGCTTCGAGGTGACTCCTGCAGAGTTCTTCACGTCGTTTACGGCGGACTGGTTCTTGCGTAAGAGTTTCCGCATTTCGCAGTCGCTGCGTTACAGGAGCGATGCGCAGTGGAACTTGCGTAGTGCTGACCCGTTCGTGGTCAAGGGCGACTGGTATTGGGACGCAACGTTCGAACAGCAGTTTCCCAGGCAGGGCTTGTACCTGACGGGTACGCTGCTGCATATTATCGGTTCCGAGACTATCGAGACTCCGAACGCTGCGGAAAACCGCCTGCGCTTTATTTGCAGCGTGAAGAAGATGTTCTAGGAAAGCCCGCGCTAGAGTCGCGGCTTTTAGGAAAGCGCCAACTCTAGCGCTTTAAGGCAGAAACTGCTTGCGAAAAAATCTGTGGCGCGGTTGCGCTCGACCCAGCGGGAATTTTCTTGCCCGCGCTTGGGTGATTTTGTGCGGAGCTTTACGTAAAGTACGTCGCATTCCATCTTGTGTACGGTGATGCTGTGCCGGAACTTGCCTGCGCTTTCGACGGATTGCACCGCGTCGGCGTCGACGTAGTTTTCGGCCTGTGCGGGGAGGCCCGCTGTCGCGTCCCGCGGTGATTCAAAGTGCGGGAGCGTGAACTGGTTCTTGAAGAATTTCTGCCCGCCGTGGACTGCGAGAATCTTGTGGTCCATGCTTTCGATGACGAGGACGGTGCCGTGCCAGTCTTTTTGCACGTGCTTTTTGGCGGGCGGGAATTCTGCGGTGCGGTTCTCCTGGGCGGCGAGTCCGCCATTTCGCGGGCGTAGTTCCAGTAGATTTCGGAGGGGTTCTTGCCCGCGGAGCCCTTGTCGGTCGGCAAAAAGTCGAGCGCATACAGGCGCGAGAATATCCGCACCAGGTTCCCGTCCAAGATAGCTTCGCGCTGGTGGTAGGCGAGGCTTAAGATGGCTCCGGCGGTGTACGCGCCGATTCCCGGCAGGGCTTCGAGCGCTTTGCGGGTCTGCGGAAATTTTGGGATGCCTTTTTTTGGGGTGCCGCTTTCGGCGATGAGTTTTGCCGTCTTAAGGATGTTCCTGGCGCGGCTGTAGTAGCCGAGTCCCTGCCAGTACTTGAAGACTTCCTCTTCGCTTGCCTTGGCGAGTGTGGCGATGTCGGGAAAGCGCTTCATCCATTTCACGAAGTAGTCGCGCACGGTCGAGACTTGTGTTTGCTGCAGCATGGTCTCGCTGATCCACACCGCGTACGGGTCTCGAGGGGCGTCCAGGTCGGTAGGCCGCCACGGCAATGCTGCCGCGTTTTCCTTGAACCACTCGCGGAGTTTTTTACAGTCCATAAGCTTCGCGCTTGAGTTCCCGGAAGTATTCGAACTGCGCCTTGGTGGAGTTCTGCATGGTGTACTTGAGGGTACGTTCGTGTGCAGTCTCGCGCATTTTCGCGTAGGTTTCGGGTTCTTCGAGGAACAGCTTGCGGCATTCTTCCAACGCCTTGAGCCAGGCTTCTTCGTCGATGGGGAGAATACGCCCTGCGGCGTCGTCCATCACGATGTCGTGCGGTCCGCCGTAATCGCTCACGAGCGCTGGCGTGCCGGTGGACATGGCTTCTACGACCACGTTCCCGAAGGTGTCCGTGACGCTCGGGAACAGGAAAAAGTCGGAATCGGCGTAGAGGCTCGCGAGCGTTTCACCGCCCTGTTCGCCTGCAAAATGGACGCTGTTGTCGCCTTCGTAGAATTTCTTGATTTCTTCGAGGTACCAGCCGTAACCCACGTACATGAGTTCCACGTCGTCGTGCTTGGCGGCGAATTTTTTCCAGACGCTGTTCAGGAATTCCAGGTTCTTTTCCTTGGAAATGCGGCCGATGAACGAGAAGCGTACCTTGCGTGCGGTACCCGTTTGCGTCATTTCGGAGGTGCCGTTGTACTTTTCCCATACGCCCTTGCCGCGCAGGTCGGGCGAGAACTTTTCGAGCGGGAGTCCGCGGGGGAGAATCTTCACCTTGTTTTCGGGAATCTTCAGTTGCGAGGTAAGGATGTCCGCGTAGTCCTTGCAGGGGCTCACCACGGGCTTTGTCATGCCGTAGAAGATTTTCATGAGCCAGAGCACAAAGTGGTACATCCACTTCGCTTTCACGAGCGTGCGCGTGTAGGTGGGCACGTCGGTGCGGTAATGGCTAAAGACCTTGATGCCAGCGACCTTCGCGCAGAAGCACACGAGCCAGGCGCCGGGACTCGGCGTCTCGAATTCAATGAGGTCGACGGGGTAGCGCTTGAGCAGCCTGAGGACCGGGCCCACGCGCGGAATGGCCAGTTCGCTGTTCGCGTATCCGAGCTGTTCCATGCTGAATAGCCGCGGAAGCAGGATGCAGTAGCTGTTCTCCACTACACCGCAGGGGCGCGTGTTGAACGCGTTGCCGGCGAGGAATGCCTTCATGCCGTGGGCGCGCATGTACGGGATCACGTTCCTCAGGTTGTTCGCGATGCCGTTGGTCTCGTCCAGGTTGTCGGAATAGAAGAGGATGCGCACGTCGTCGGCGGGGCGCTTGCGGCGTTCCTTCTTCAGGTAGCTGCGGAGCTTCAGGAGCTTGGGCAGGTTCGCGATCAACGAACCGAAAACGATAGGCGGAATCATGCCCGTGCGCAAGTTTCCTGGGGGCTGGTGCTTGAAACTGGACATCTTCTTGAAGGTGCTCGTGACCTTGCGCCCGAATATGGCGGGGCGCGTGTCCAGTGCGTCGGTAGCCTTAAGCTTTGTTGAACCTGACGCAGTCTTCATACTTCACTCCTTTGCCACCGAAAAGGTCTAGGGCCGATCCGATGGTGAGGTCTATCTTTCCGTTAGAAATTTTCTTGCAGTGCTCGAGGTCCTTGAGCGACTTGGCGCCGCCCGCGTAGGTGCAGGGGATGGGGCTGTATTCGGCGAGGAACATGATGAGTTCGTCGTCCATGCCCTGCTGCTTGCCTTCCACGTCGGCGGCGTGGATCAGGAACTCGTCGCAGTACCGCGAGAGGTCTTCGAGCGTCTCGGCGGTAATCTCGATGTCGATGAGGGTCTGCCAGCGGTTTGTCGCGATTTTCCAGCGCGGATTCGTATCTTCGGGGTCGCTTACGCGCTTGCAGCTCAGGTCGAGCGCCAGCCTTTCTTTGCCCACCGTTTGCGATAGGCGTTCCAGGCGCTCGCGATCCAGCTTTCCGTCCGGGAAAATCCAGCTCGTGACAATCACGTGTGAAGCGCCCGCATTCAGGTATTCAAGGGCGTTGTCCGCGGTAATGCCGCCGCCCACCTGGAGTCCGCCAGGGTAGGCAGCGAGGGCAGCCTTGGCCGCGTCAACGTTGCCCTTGCCGAGCATAATCACGTGCCCGCCGCGGATGCCGTCCTTCTTGTAGAGCTCCGCGAACCAGGCGGGGGAGCGGTCCGTCTCGAAATTCGTCTTGAGGCCGGCTCCGCTATCGGAGAGCGAACTCCCGACAATCTGTTTTACGCGACCGTCGTGCAGGTCTATGCAGGGGCGAAACTTGGTCATCAGTCCTTGACTCCTGTTACGGCCCAGTCAATCTTCTTGCCGTTGTTTCCGTCGCTGCGCCCGCGGTAGAACAGTACTTCACCGCCGGCGGCAATCTTCATGGCCTTCTTGGCGAACCATCCGTCCACCTTGTCGAGCAGGGACGCCTTTTGCAGGGGCTTGTTCGCCGCGAAACTCAGGGCGGGGACGTTGTCGCGGAATTCAATGCTGAGCGAGCCCTTGGGAAACTTCTTGCCGCTGTAGCCGGAATCGCCGTCCTTGACCTGCGTGGGCATGGCGACCTTGGTGGCTCCGGCGTTGTTGTAGATGGCGTAGCCGAAAATCTTGCCGTCTTCGGTGAGCGAGACGCGCCCTGCGTAGAGGGGCTCCCTGGCGTTCGTGCTAAAGTTGACGGAGCGGCTTGCCATTTCGGTAGCCTGGGCCGTTTGCCAGGTCTGGTCCATGTAGGCGTAGCCCTTTACGCTGAGCGTGTCGTCGTTGTAGGCAATTTTGCCCGAGACGCGCCCGTAGGGAATATGGATGTACTGCCCGAATTTCTGCTTGCCAATAGCCCAGACGCCGTCGCCCGGGACCTTGCCCTGCACGGCGCTTTCGAAGGTGACATCCAAAAAGAACTTTCCGTCTTTCTCGGTGCTGAACAGCACGCGGTGCCCCTTGCCCGGCTTGTTGCCCAGGATATATTCGCCGCTCTTGATGATAATCGTGGATTTTGCCTTGTCGGCCTGCATGCGTTCGGGCGGGTACTGACGGCCCACGGTATGCGTTTTCCCTTTGAAGTTCCAGAATCCGAGATCGCAACCGAGTTTTTTGCCGGAACCGGGGATGTAGAGCGTGGAAAAATTGATGAAGGCGCGGGTGCCGTTGTCGAATACGAACTGGTAGCTCCAGGTTTCGTTGAATTCCTTGGTGGTGTTCGCGTGCGGCATAAAATCGCCTGCGGTAAGCGTCCTTTCGGCACCTTTCGGGGGAACGACGTCGACAGCGAGGGCGGAACTCGCGAGGAGCCCGGCCAAAACGATAATTGTGGCAAACATCCGTTCCCTAAACATCATAATACAAAGATAAAAAAACAATCCCTTGCGGGATTGCTCTTTATCGGTGAAAATGACTTATAGTCTCAAATCTTTGCCCATGCCGTTCATCAGCTCGGTTCTGCGTCGCACGACCATTTCGTTGAACAGGTCGGTAAGGCAGTCCTCGATGGTAATCATGGGTTTCCATCCGAGCGCGGTAATCTTGGCCGGGTCGCCAATCAGCAGGGGAATGTCGTTGCTGCGTTCGTAAGCCGGGTCTACGCGGAAATCCACGCTCACGCCTGCGATATCCACGAGCATCTCGACGAGTTCGCGGAAGGTATACGACTTTCCACAGCAAATGTTGTAGACTTCGCCCGAGGGGGCCGTATTCAGAATCTGGATCAGGGCGCGGGCCACGTCACGGACGTCCACCACGTCGCGGCTCACGTCCAGGCTTCCGGAATAGACGACCGGTTCGGCACCGTAGTGCTTGATTTTGACGAGCTGGTGCGTGATGGAGGGAAGCACGAAGCGGCGGCTGTGATGCGGGCCGGTAAAATGGAAGGGACGGGCGAATACGATGTGGAGCCCGTGCGCGTTGCGGAACTGGTTGCCGAGCAACTCCATGCAGGCCTTGGAGGTGGCGTAAGGCGTGAGGGGGTTGGGCAAGTCGCTTTCCTTGTGCAGACAAGTTAACTGCTGTTCCGTGCGTCCGTAAATTTCGCTACTGCTCAGCAAGAGAATCTTGGCCTTGGGACAAACCTGCCTGGCGGCTTCGAGGAAGGTTTGTGTGCCGAGCAGGTTGATGTTCAGCGTTTCGTACGGCTTCTTGTAGCTGAGGCCCACGGAAGACTGGCTCGCCAGATGGTAGATGTGCGTGGGCTGCACCTTCTGCAGCACTTCGTACACGTCCTTGAAGTTGAGAAGGTTCCCGTTGAGGTATTCGACGCCTTCGCTTTTTTGCCATGGCTGCGGCTGCTCGTCGCTAAAGCTGAACAGCTCGTGGTTCGTTCCCCTGAGGGTCGAGAGAAGGTGGAACCCGAGTGCTCCTGTACCGCCTGTAACTAGTATGCTCATATCTTTATCCCTAGTTAAATCCTAATTCACCTAATTGCTTCCCAAGCCTTTGCAATAACATCCTTGTCGACATTCACGACCTTCTTCACCTCGCCAATCTTGGTGGGCAGAATATAGACGCGAGCGCCCTTTTCGGCCTTCTTGTCGACAGCCATGGCTTCCCATGCCTTTTCCTTGTCCACGTTGAAGGTCTTAACGAATCCGAGTGCGTCGAGGAGCGCGTTCTGGCGCTTTTCGGCGGCTTCGTCGAGCATGCCGAGCAATACGGCGGCCCGTGCGGCAACGCGCATGCCGAGCGAGACGGCGATGCCGTGGCTGAACATCTCGTAGTTCGTGAGTTTCTCGATGGCGTGCCCGAAGGTATGCCCGTAGTTGAGGATGGCGCGGAGTCCCGATTCCTTCTCGTCAATGCCAACGACCTCGGCCTTGATTTCGCAGCTGCGGAAAATCAGGTGGCGCAGCGTCTCGTCATCGTGGCGCTTGATGCCGTCGATATGCTGTTCGATATAGCGGAAGAACTCCTCGTCGTAGATAACGCCGTATTTCACGATTTCGGCGAGGCCTGCGAGGTATTCGTTCTCGGGGAGCGTGCGGAGCGTGGCCAGGTCGCAGACTACGGCCTGCGGCTGGTAGAAGGCTCCAATCATGTTCTTGCCTTCGGGATGGTTCACCGCTACCTTGCCGCCCACGGAGCTGTCCACCATGGAAAGGAGCGTCGTGGGGAACTGGATGAACGGGATACCGCGCTGGTAGGTGGCGGCCCCGAAGCCTGCCATGTCGCCAACGACGCCACCGCTGAACTGCAACAGGCAGCTCTTGCGGGTGTAGCCGCGGTGAAGCATAAAGCTGAAAAGCTGGTTCAGGTTGTGCAACGTCTTGTTGCGCTCCCCGGCCTGGAACCTGAATATCGGGCAACGGCCCGCCTGGCCGCGGAGTTCGCGGAGCATCTCGTTTTGCGCCTTGGCGATAGTCGTGTCGGTGCAGACCAGGAATTCGTAGTTCGGCGAAAGACGGAGACCTTCCAGCAGGCATGCTGCGTCGGGCGTGATGTTCTTGCCGATAAAGATGGGGTAGCGTCCGCCGCTGCTGGGGCGCACGTCCAGGGCGTGGCTCTTCCAGAACTGCAGCATGTGCATAATGCGTTCAATGACGTGCGTCTCGGTCGCGTCGTTCGTGCTTTCGACGCTAAAGTCGGCCTGCGCGTAAATAGGCTCGCGTTCCTTGAGCATCGTCTTGATTTTGGCGAGGCGTTCCTCGTCGCTGAGGTTCGCGAGCAGCGGGCGGGTGTTCTTGCGCCCGATGCGTTCGGAAAGGATTTCGGGGCTTGCCCACAGGCGGATGATGGTACCGGATTCGCGGATGACCTTGAGGTTCTCGGGCTGGTTCAGCGCACCGCCACCGAGCGAGACTACTTGCGGAGCCTCGTTCCTCGCAATTTCGGCAATGATGTCGCGTTCCATCTGGCGGAAGGCTGCTTCGCCGTCCTGTGCAAAAATGTCTGTAATGCTCTTGCCTGCGCGTTCGACGATTACGGCGTCGGTATCCACGAACGTACGGCCCAAGCGTTCCGCCAGGGCCCTGCCGGTACGGCTCTTGCCGCTTGCCATGAATCCCGTGAAAAAGATATGTTGCTTCATACTAGCCCTGCATTCCTTTGCGCATAACCGCAGTCAATTCTTCGTTCGTGTGTCCGGCGACTTCTGCCGTGAACCACTTCTTGAAACTCTCGAGCCCCTGGTGCACGAGCATGCCTTCGCCGGTGACGACGGTGCATCCTTTCTCTTTTGCCATCTGCAAGAGTTTTGTCATGGGCGGGGCGTACACGATGTCGCATACGGCCTGGCCTGCATGCAGGCATTCCGCGGGGAGCGGACTTTCGCTGTCGTTCGGGGTCATGCCTACGGAAGTGGCGTTGATGATGATGTCGAAACTGGCGGAGATGCTTGCGAAGTCGGCGAATGTCGAGACCGCGACTCCGGCGCCATTGAATGCGGTGTTCAGGCCGTCGGCGAGCGCCTGGCCCTTCTCCTTGCTCCTGCACACGATGGTTAGCTTGTTCCCCTGTTCCACGAGCGTGAACGCAATGGCCTTTGCCGCACCGCCGTTGCCGAGCAGCGCAATCTTCTTGCCCTTGGCGTCGACTCCGTGCTCCTCGAGGTTGCGGATGCATCCGTAGGGGTCAGTCGTCGTGCCGCAGAGCGTGCCGCCGGCAATGCCGTCTTTCCAGTAGAGCGTATTCACGCTGCCCGTGAACTTGCTGATATCGCTAAGCTCGTCGACCAGGCGGGGAGTCCCGTCGCCTTCCATGAATTCCGTCTTGTAGGGGATGGTGACGTTTGCACCGCGGAACTTCATGGCCCTGAAACCGCGAACGGCTTCCGCGAAGTTTTCCGGTTCGGGAGCAAAGGGCAGATAACGAGCGTTAATCTTGAGAAAGTCGAAGAGGGCGTTGTGCATGGCGGGCGATTTGCTGTGCGCCACGGGGTGCCCAAAGATACAGAGAGACTCTGTTTTTCCGTCTATACGGTTCAATTTTATCCTCTTTTGTCCGCCCACCTGGGGCTGAACTCTAAAATATCCACTAAAAAGATATAAAACTACGGTTGAACAAATTGCTGTTGCGCGTGAGCCCTAGTCGCATTCCGCCTCGATTCTGTCGAGATGCTTGTTCAGGGCGTCCTCGAATTCCTTTGCGTATTTTTCGGCGTTTTGTTTTTCTTCGGCCAGGTAGGTGGAATCCACCTTGACGTGGTTGGGGACTCCGTCATCGCACGCTCCGGCATTGTCAATCTTTTCGAAAATCTGGGGGTAGGTGCTTGTGTAGTAAGTCGAATCTCCGGGAATGTAGTCGTCCGCGTTGTAGCAGGGGCTTATCCCGTATTCGGTTGCCGAATGCGTCGCAAAGAAGAAGTTGTCCTTGACGGTCTGGAGACAGCTTTTGCGGCTTTCGGGGAAGTATTTCGCTTCGGGGCTGTCGAGAATGGTCTTGGCCCTGTTGTTGACCAATTTGTCTGCGTCTTTCCAGCCGCTCTTTTTTTCGCCGGTGAGCGTTTGGCAGTATTGCTTGGTGGTGACGCAGGGATCCTTGGTCGGTTCGTACTGCTTTGCAGCCGTAATGACGGAATCTGCGTTGATGAAATCTTTCCTGGTAAAGGATTCCGGCTTGGAGTTGGAACCCGAAGGGTCGCCGGAACTGGAAGAATCGGTTTGGCTGGGGCTGCTTGTAGAATCGTCGGTGCCGGTACTGCTATCGTCGCTGCAGGCCGTCCACATGACGGCTACAATGCCAAGTAAAATTTTACCGAGGTGGTTTCGGAACAAAGCCATATTTTCTCCTCTTATAAAACGGATGCTTCTTTCTCTAAATATATGTGCGCGATATAGCGTGCGCAAGTAAAAATTCCGTATTATTTCGTATATTTTCGGGGGAGCACGTTATGAAAAAAATTGTTACAGCATGTGTTTGCGCTCTTTTCCTGTTCGCTTGTGGAACAAACGAGAAACAGGAGGATGCGCGAAATGAAAAATCCGGTGCCCAGACGGTGCAGACCCCCGCAAAGACCTCGATGACGGAATCGCAGGTTTTCGCCTATATCCTGGGCCAGGAGTACGGTCTGCCGCCGTACCTCAATATGCCCCCGCGCATCGGCGAGATGCTCGACCTCGACGCCATGGTGCAGGGGGTTGTCGACAACGAGAATTACCTCTCGAAACCCGGCTGGGAACTCCAGGTATCGCCCGACGAGCAGAAGTCGCTCGAGGCCCGCTATGAGCAGGTGGCCAAGGACCGCGAGGCGCTGGGGGAGAATGCCCGTCCTGTCGTTCTTGCGGGCCCGATTACGGGCGGGAAGGTGGTCCTTACCGATACGACTGCCCCGATAGTCAAGTATTCCTATTTGCAGGGGGTCCAGATAGACCTCGAATTTGCCGGGATGAAGAAGGCTTTCGACGAACCGTTCGAGACGCATTACTTCATTATGGGACTTCGTGAGAGCGTCATGGGCGCGATTGACCCGTCGTTCAAGAAGTCGGTCCCGGATGCCACGCTCAAGGCGGTAAATGCCCGGTTTGTGGAGCGCATGGAGAAAATACGCAAGGAACAGCGCGGGCAGTGATTGTATGGGCGCCGCCGGCGTACTAATTTTTCTACCTTTACGCCGTAAAAAATTTCAAAGGATACCACAATGGATATTCCCGAATCTTCGAATTTCGTACAGGACATCATCGTCAACGACCTTAAGACGGGCAAGCGCACCAAGGTGCATACCCGTTTCCCGCCGGAACCCAACGGCTACATCCACATCGGCCATGCGAAGTCCATCTGCCTGAACTTCGGTACGGCGAACAAGTACAAGGATTTCGGCGGCATCACGAACCTCCGCTTCGACGACACGAACCCCACCAAGGAAGACGTGGAATACGTCGATTCCATCCGCGAAGACGTGAAGTGGCTCGGTTTTGAATGGAAGGGCGGCGAATACTTCGCCAGCGACTACTACGACCAGATTTACGCCTTTGCCGAAAAGCTCATTGAGATGGGCGAGGCCTACGTGGAAGACCTGACTCGCGACGAGATGCAGGAATACCGCGGCAACGACGCCGGCAAGCCGAGCCGTCCGAGCCCTTACCGCGACCGCAGCGTCGAAGAGAACATGAAGCTCTTCCGCGAGATGCGCGATGGCAAGTATGCCGACGGCGAGAAGTGCCTCCGTGCGAAGGTCGACCTCTCCAGCCCGAACATGAACATGCGCGACCCGGTCATCTACCGCATCAAGCATTGCACGCATCACCGCACCGGCGACAAGTGGTGCATCTACCCGATGTACGACTTTGCGCACCCGCTTAGCGACTGGATCGAAGGCATCACGCACTCCATCTGTACGCTGGAATTCGAAGCGCATCGCCCGCTGTACGACTGGTTCCTGATCGAGCTCGGTCTCGACAACCGTCCGCAGCAGATTGAATTTGCCCGCCTGAACCTGACCTACACCATGATGAGCAAGCGCAAGCTTTTGGAACTGGTGGAAACGAAGGCCGTGATGGGCTGGAACGACCCGCGTATGCCCACAGTCTGCGGTTACCGCCGCCGTGGCTTCACTCCGAGTTCCATCCGCGAATTCTGCGACCGCATCGGCGTTTCCAAGGCCGACTCCATGGTCGACGTGAACCTGCTGTACTTCTGCATCCGCGAAGAGCTGAACAAGACGGCGAACCGCGTGATGGCCGTGATCGACCCGGTGAAGCTCGTGATTGACAACTGGGAAGACGGCAAGGTCGAAATGATCAAGGTTGAAAACAACCCGAACGACCCCGATGCCGGTACCCGCGAAGTCCCGTTCGGCAAGGAACTCTATATCGAAGCCGACGACTTCATGGAAGAACCGCCCAAGAAGTACTTCCGCCTGAAGCCCGATGGCGAAGTCCGCTTGAAGGGCGCCTACTTCGTGACCTGCAAGAGCGTCGAGAAGGACGAGAGCGGCAAGGTGACGGTCATCCACTGCGAATACGACCCGCAGAGCAAGGGTGGCGAGACTCCCGATGGCCGCAAGGTCAAGGGCACCATCCACTGGGTTTCACACGCCGTGGACGCCGAAGTGCGCCTCATCAATAACTTGTTCACGCTCGAAGATCCGGCTGCGGTTCCCGAGGGCGAAGACTGGCACGACTACCTGAACCCGGATTCCATGGTCATCAAACAGGCCAAGGTGGAACCGAGCCTCGCCGACGCCAAGCTCGAAGACCGTTTCCAGTTCATGCGCCAGGGCTACTTCTGCCTCGACAGCGAAGATTCCAAGCCGGGCCACTTGGTGTTCAACCGCACCGTGGATCTGAAGGATTCCTTCGCAAAGCAAGTGAATAAGTAATCCAATCCCCGCCTTGTACAAGTCCTTTAGTTGCTTTTTCGAAAGATTTATATAGATTAAGCTCTAAGGACTTCTGTAGAAGGGGAGCGGATATGCGGTATCTTCAATTTGGACTTTCTTTTGCCTTTGCGGCAGCTCTTGTGGCCTGTGGCGACGACGACAGCGAAAGCTTCGCGTATGCGAGTGGGCGACATGAGGTCTCTTCGTACGAAGACTTGAGTAATTGCGTTGCCTCAAAGGCGGGAGCCGTAGAATACGTGGATACCGTCGCCTATGTGTGTGCCGGAATTGACGGTAAGAACAAGTGGGTCGAAGTTTCCGGAGTCGAGGACAATCCCGAGGATTTCAAGGTTTGTAGCGACGTGAAAGAGGGCTTGTATGCCTTTTCACCACATTTAAAATCTCTGTATGTTTGCGAAGACGGGGCTTGGATTCCGGCGGGCGACAAGTCCAGTGAAGCCGAGTCAAGTAGCAGTTCTGCCAAGTTATCCGGCAGCGAACCTTCGTCATCGAGTGCGCAGCAGTCAAGCAGTAGCGCCAATTCCTCGTCGTCTAGCAGCGAGAACGGTGGCAAGTCCAGTGTAGTCGAGTCAAGCAGTAGCTCGGCCAAGCCATCTAGCAGCGAGGTCTCGTCTTCGAGCGCCCCGCAGCAGTCTAGCTGTAGTGCCAAATCTTCGTCATCCAGTAGTGAACCCTTGTCTTCGGGGAATCAACAGGATGGCAGCGAATTTGATCCGGTAAATAACACTTTGAAAGACCTTCGCGATGGCCAAACCTACAAGACCGTCCAGATCGGTGACCAGGTATGGATGGCGGAGAACCTGAACTACAAAGCTGAAAACACTTACTGTCTCAATAATCGTGATACAAACTGCACCAAGTACGGTCGTTTTTACATGTGGGGCACCGCCATGGATAGTGCGGGGACATGGGGTACAAATGGCAAAGGTTGTGGCTATGACAAACCATGTTCGCCGAAAAAATCGGTGCGCGGAGTGTGCCCTGAGGGCTGGCATCTTCCCAGCTATTTTGAGTGGAAGAGACTGATTGTTACCGTAGACGACTCCATTACGGAATATGATGACGAGAATGCGGCGGCGACCAAGCTCAAGTCTGCCAGCGGTTGGGCTGATGGCGGTAATGGCGATGACTCCTATTCTTTCTCGGCACTTCCTAGCGGATACTTGTCTTACGATGGGTATTTCAATTTCGAGGGTAAAGAAACTCATTTTTGGAGTTCTGGAACACAAGGTGACATGTGGGCTTTCTGCATGGTTTTATATTCCAACACCGATGACGCACGCTTGACGTCTGTCGAAATGAATAGCGGCGCGTCCGTTCGTTGTCTAAAGGACTGATTTAGACGAGAATGCGATATGGGCGTGGAAACACGCCCTTTTTTTTGTTTTTTTATGAATGATAAATAATATTGATTGAAATCTAAGAAATTATGTATTTGAATTTATGAATTGGCATAAATATATTTTGCTTCGAATCAGGTAGCATGTGCTATCCCCTAATTAAGAGGCTATTCAAAATGAAAATGCTAACGAAAATATCAACAATGGTCGCTTTCGCCTGTGTATGCTCGGCCATGGCGGCTGTTCAAACTAACGACGCGAAAAAGCTGTCGCGCGACAAGCACGGCTCCTATTCTAGGCTTATGCGCGTCACCATGAAGGATGGCGCTACGGAAGAGTTCCTGATGGAATCCGTCAAGAACCTCACTTTCGCTACGGAAGAGTTCCTGATGGAATCCGTCAAGAACCTCACTTTCGATGCTAATCCTAACGACAGCTCCGATATAGACGAGAAGCCTCCGGTTGAGGATCCGGAACTGCCTGACGAACCAGACAGAACGCCGGAGGCTCGCTCGATGAGCTCCTCCGCAACGCCGTCGAGTTCTTCGGACAAGATCGATCCTGAGGTAAAATCTTCCGATAGCAAGTCTTCCAGTTCTTCTGAGGAACAGCCCAGTTCCTCCGCGAAGTCCTCCGACAGCAAGTCTTCGGACAAGTCTTCCAGCTCTTCTGTAAAGCAGTCGAGCTCTTCGGAAGCGACGACCGGAATCCCGACTATCGATTACGCTGGTACAAGG